>CAZUYV010000039.1:3061-4129 GCA_964624435.1 uncultured Micavibrio sp.
GGCATGGCGGGTACATCCTCTTCCTCGATCTCTTCAATTTCCTGAAGATCGACTTCAATAGGCTCTTCCGGTGGCAATATGGGGGCTGGTGCCGCGGGCTTTGGTTCCTCAACGGGAATGGCCTCGGCCTCGGTCAATTCAAGAACATCCTCAACTTCGTCTTCTTCGGGTTCCGGTTCCGGCACGGGGGCAGCAGCCGCAGCGGGCTCTTCAGCCCCCGGCTCTTTCTCATCATCATCCGAAATAATCTGCCGGATGGAGGCGAGAATTTCCTCAATCGATGGTTCCTGCTCTGGTGTTTTGTCGGCCATGGGGGACATTGGGCAAAGGTTAAGGTGTAAATATCTGAATCAGTTTCCATTATCGGAATGGGCTTGTCAAAGCCCTATTCCGTTCTTTCCTCATGTATTATTGGGCACGGCCCAATGATTAGAAGACAAATTCGGCGCGGGGTTCAAATCCCGGGAGATATGGGACGGCAGCATCAAACAGGACACGCTCGCTGATTGCGCCCGTGGGGCTTTTCTGGACAAGGACAGCCTTGCCTATTTTATCGTTTCGGCCTTTGACCACGGCGACAAGGCGACCTTCCGGCGCCAGCAGGGAAACCCATTCTGTTGGAAGGGAAGCCACGCTGCCATTCACAAAAATCAGGCTGTATGGCCCATGGGTTGCGCAGCCTTCGCTCAACGGGCCCAGATGCGGAATAACACCATTGCGGCCCAGGGCGGCCCATTGTTTTTCGGCATGGGCCAAGAAAACAGCATTGTCTTCTACCGCAACAACGCGGGAGGCTATGGCGGAAAGGATGGCGGCGGAATAACCCGTTGTCCCGCCGATATCGAGCACGGTATCGCCTGCAACCGGGGAAACGGCCTGCATCAGGCGGGCATGGGTTACAGGTTCCAGAATATAACGGCCCGGCGCAATCGCCATATCCTCATCGTTATAGGCAATGCCCATCCGGTCAGTCGGGACAAACTGTTCGCGCGGCACAGTGCGATAGGCCTCCAGCACGGCTTCATTGACCACACCCATCGTGTGGATCTGGCTATCGACCATGTTGGT
>CAZUYV010000039.1:4229-10762 GCA_964624435.1 uncultured Micavibrio sp.
CCTTGGATGGCGCGATGGCAGAATGGTGATGCAACGGATTGCAAATCCGTGAATACCGGTTCGATTCCGGTTCGTGCCTCCATTATTTTCTGCCCAATTCGGAATTGACAAAGGCACCAAACGCCATTAGTCATTCCCCCCAGTGTTCCTTGATAGCTCAGCGGTAGAGCAGTTGACTGTTAATCAATTGGTCGCAGGTTCGATCCCTGCTCAAGGAGCCACTTTTTTCCAAGGCCCTTTCGCCTTATACTTCTTCCCATGACAAAATTATCTGACAATGGCCTGCTCGCGGCCGAAGATCTTTATTACCTGCTGGCCGGGAATGAACCCATCAAAATCCTCGATGCGACCTACGGCGTGCCGGGCGGATTGATGTCGCCCCAGCAGGCGTTTCTGACACGCCGGATTGAGGGCGCACAGTTCTTCGATATTGATGTCGTGGCCGATCAGGAAGCGCCGCTGCCGCACACGATACCCTCACCCGAATACTTTGCCGATTGCGTTTCCGCGATGGGAATCTCCAACACCGATCATGTTGTGATTTACGATCAAAGCGGGGCCTATATGGCTTCCTCGCGCGCATGGTGGATGTTTCGCCTGTTTGGGCATGACAATGTTTACGTGCTGGATGGCGGCATTGTCGGGTGGATCGAGGGTGGATACAGAACGGTCAACGGCCCCGCTGATGCCCCTGCTCCCGGCAACTTCAAAGCCTCACTCCGTAAGGATTTAATTGTCAGCAAAGACGATCTGCTGCGCAATCTCGACACCAAGGATTACACTGTTATCGATGCCCGTCCGGCGGGACGTTTTCATGGACAGATGCCGGAACCAAGGCCGGGCATGCGCGCCGGTCACATCCCGGGTAGCGTCAATCTACCCTTCCCTGAACTTCTGCGTCATATGGACCGTCGTTATACCGAGGGTGCCGCGCTCGGGCCCGTGCATGAAAACTTCAATACCCTCAGAGAGAGCGGTGAAATCAGGGATTTATTTGCCAATATTGGTATTTCACATGAAACAAACAAGGTTGCAGTCAGTTGCGGATCAGGCGTCACAGCCTGCACAGTCGCCCTCGCCCTTTTCAACGCCCAAGGCAGCGAATCGGCAATTTATGATGGGTCGTGGTCCGAATGGGGCGACGATTCCCATGATCTGCCTGTTGAGGTTTCCGCATAGCTGCCATTTATTTTAAGTATATCTTCGCCTGTGGATAGTATTCAAAGTAACGATTCTTTACCGCTCTGTGGATAAGTTGCGCTTTTCCCAAGTTAATGTAATTATTTTTAAAAGCCAAAGAAATATATACAGTATTGAAGAATAAAACTGTTCTTTCCAAGTAAGTTTTATCCTTTACAGTACAGAATACACATCTACCTATGCTTTTTTATTACTAATAAATCAGTATTCATTTACAAGTATATATATTCACTTGGTTTTTTACGATTTTCTCTTGCCAATCCCGACTATTTGGAGTACAAAACAATCACACACCCTCTATTACCGCCGTTTGTCCGGAGAGCCTCGGTTCTCCGGACCTTTTTTTGCGCTGATTTTATTGAACTTGGGTACAAAAAGCCCCCTTTCGGGGGCCTTCTCGCTTATTTGGGTAATCTTAGTGATGATGGTGGTCATGACCGTGACCGCAGCATCCTTCGCCCTTGGGCTTGGAACCACAACACCCGTCTTCACACATCAGGAAACGGCAGGCCAAGCCGGCAATCACGGCGCCGAGAACTGGCGCGGCCCAGAACAGCCATAATTGATCAAACGCCCATCCGCCCTGGAACAAGGCCTGGCTGGTGCTTCGTGCCGGGTTGACCGAGGTGTTGGTGATTGGAATGCTGATCAGGTGGATCAATGTCAGGGTAAGCCCGATAGACAGCGGAGCAAATCCTGCTGGCGCCTTAGGGCTGGTGACATGAAGAATGATGAACAGGAAGAAGAAGGTCAGCAACGCCTCGGCAAGGAACGCCGCCTGCATGCTGTAACCACCGGGGGAATGTTCACCATATCCGTTGGAAGCAAACCCAGCCGTGATATCAAAACCTGCCTTACCCGATGCAATCGTGTAAATGGCCCATGCACCAAGCAATGCGCCCACAAGCTGCGCCACGATGTAACCGAGTGCATCTTTCCCGCAAATACGCCCACCGGCCAGAAGGCCCAATGTGACGGCGGGGTTGAAATGCGCGCCGGATATATGTCCGAACGCATAGGCAGCCGTCAGGACGCTTAAACCAAATGCCAGCGATACGCCGACAAAACCGATACCGAGTTCAGGGAAAGCCGCCGCGAAAACAGCAGCGCCGCATCCACCGAGGACAAGCCACGCCGTACCCAGCGTCTCTGCCAGAAGTTTGTTTCTAAGACCCATTTTATTTTCCTTTGGTGAGGTTAAGAATGCCGGGGAACCCGACTCTGGTAAATGATCTCACGGGCGGGCAGGCGCGGCAATGTGGCTGCCATGCAATGCAACAAGCGGTGAAGACGCAAATAAAGGGGAAATGGTGCGCCCGGAGGGAATCGAACCCCCAACCCCCTGCTTAGAAGGCAGGTGCTCTATCCGGTTGAGCTACGGGCGCAAAGGGGTCGCCCCCAAAAACCGCCTACTTTGTAGCATTATCCTTGGGCGGGATGTAGCGGAAATTATCGACATAATTGCGGGGACGGACGATGCGGGTCTGCTCCCCGGCAAGGGTGTATTCCCAGCCCTGCTCATGGGCATAGGCCACGGCCTCATCCGCGCTCTGGAATTTCAGGCGGACCTGGTTGACGGTATCGCCGGACGCCGTCCACCCCATCAGGGATTCCGGGCCAATGGCGCAATCGCGTTCATATTCCAACACCCAGATCTTGGTCTTTCCAAGGCCGGACTGCATGGCGTTTTTGGATGGTTTGTAAATGCGGACCTTCATCATGCCCCGATTATAATGGGAATTAAGGGGCTTTCTACTGAAATCTTTGTCGCAAAACCCTTGATTGGACAAAATCACTGTGCCATAAGGAAGGCCGTCGGGGCGTAGCGCAGTCTGGTAGCGCATCTGGTTTGGGACCAGAGGGCCGGAGGTTCGAATCCTCTCGCCCCGACCATTTAAAAACATGAACGCTGATCCAAAAGAAAAACAAAGAAAAGTCGATTCGTTCGCTGCTCAAGCTATAGTATTGTTAGAACGACAATATCTTCTCTTAAGCAGACTTGTTGATACAAATACTTCCCTTAGAAATTTTGAAAAAGCTGTAAAAGTAAAAGAGCAAGCATTAGATCATGTTCTTGATGTCTACAACTATGCCTTTGCCCTAATCGATCATTTAGCCAGATATCATAAAATAGCATTTTCAATCCCACGCCTCAATCATAAGGCCCCTGAATATCGGGCATTGAACGCATCTCTGGAGGAAATAAAAAACCTAAGAGATCAAATTCAACATATCAATAATGTCATTGAGAATGAGTACACAGGCCCTCTATTGGGAGCTGTCTGCTGGATTGATTCTAATGAAAAGCATCAGCAATACATTGCATCATTTCACGACCTTGGCAGACAGCGAACTTCTTACGGGATAGTATTTGACACTCAAAAAAGCATTCACATTCAAGAATTTGTCTTAGTCTATAATGAAAAATACTATGATTTAGGCAAAGCAATTGAAGCCATTCATGTCTTCAATCAGTATATAAAATTGACCGTTAAAATTGAGGTAGGCGGAAAAGAGTATGATGCAAAAGACCACTTTTTGGCCTTAACTTGTAAAATTGATCTACCCGCCTTTCAAGTAGAAGAGAAAAACTAATTCCCAAACACCACGTGATGAACAACATCGCCCGGTTTGATTCCGAGTTTGGATGTCATGCCGCCGTTTAATTCCAGCACTGCTGCGACAGGCCCGTTAGATGGCACCGACGTTAAATCATTCGGCTGGGCGTTTTCATGAATGGAATGGATGACACCGTCTTTCCTGATGAAAATCATATCGAGCGGGATCAGCGTGTTTTTCATCCAGAATGCCCGTTCCTGCTCTTCCCCAAAATAAAACAACATCCCTGCATCCGCCGCCATATGCGTGCGATTCATCAGGCCAACTATTTGCTGCTGCGGTGTAATCGCCAGTTCAACATTAAAATCATGTTCTGCGCCATCGGCGCCAACGATTGAAAGCGATTGCGACGCGCCGAGCCCTTGCGCCTGAACATTGTCATCACAGGCGAACAGGATCAGCGCAAAAAATAGAGATAGAATAAGTTTCATTATCTCAATCCCGCGCCATGGATGCGGGCATAGGTGCCGCCATAAGACAGAAGATCTTCGTGCCTGCCGCGTTCAACCACGCGCCCCTGTTCCAGCACCAGAATCTGGTCGGCGCTCTGCACGGTGGATAGGCGGTGCGCGATGACGAGCGTGGTGCGCCCTTTTTGCAATTCCGCCAGCGTTGCCTGTATTGCACGTTCGGCTTCATTATCGAGCGCTGAGGTCGCCTCATCGAGCAATAGGACCGGTGCATTGCGCAAGATGGCGCGGGCGATGGCGATACGCTGGCGTTGACCGCCCGACAGTTTCAACCCCTCTTCGCCCAGACGGGTGTCATACCCCTGTGGCAAGCGGCGAATAAAATCATCGGCCTCGGCCGCAATCGCTGCCTTGATAATTTCGTCTTGATACGCACCCTTGCGGCCATACCCGATATTGGCCCAGACCGTATCATCGAAAATTGTAATGTCTTGCGACACAAGCGCGATATTATCGCGCAGCGAAGCAATAGATAGATTCCGCAAATCGTCCTTATCTATCAGGATGCGGCCATTGGTGGGGTCAAAGAAACGCGGGATCAAATTCATGATCGTGGTCTTGCCGGAACCCGAAGCCCCGACGAGCGCCGTTACCGTTCCACCAAACATCGTGAAAGAAACACCATTGAGGGCCTTCTTTTCTTCCCCGTCATACTGGAATTCAACGGCTTCAAACGTAATGTCCGGGCGTTCATAGGTGCGGGCCACAGGATTGGCGATTTCAGACACCTCCACTGGCCGGTCGATCATATCAAACACACGCTCTGCCGCGCCCAGCCCCATCTGGAAGGAGCTGTTCAGCTTGGCTAGGCGCTTCATCGGTTCATACGACATGGAGAAGGCGGTGATAAACGACAGCAATTCCCCCGCCGTGCTATGGCCCTCTGCGACTTGATAACCGCCATAAACGACAATTCCAAAAACAACAAAACCAACGAGGGTTTCGTTGACGGGGGTGGACAAGTTGTTAACCCGCACAGCCTTAATCACCAGATCGCGAACCTTATTGATCGCGCCCTTGGCGCGTTCGCGTTCATAGCCTTCCATTCCATAGGCCTTCACAAGACGGATGCCCTGAAACACCTGGGACAGCATATCGGACAGGCGTGCCGTGTCTTCCTGCAACCGGCCAGACATTTTGCGGAGGCGGCGGCCAACCCAGGCAATAAAAATCGCCGTGAAGGGGAAGATGATGAAAATAATCAGAGACAGGAACCAGTCTTGGTAGAACATCACACCGACTAGAAAGACGAGCGTCAGAAGATTTTTACCAAAGCCGGTAATACCATCCGTCACGGCGGCACGCATAACGCCCACATCGTTGATCACGCGCGAGATCAATTGCCCGCTTGGGTTCTGGTGAAAGAATTTCAGATCAAGCGCAAGAAACCGTCCGAACATTTCATTCTGGATATCGGACACGATCGATTGCCCGACGCGGTTCGTGATGATGGTGTGCCAATATGTCGTAAGACCGCGGACAATAAAAATTCCGAGTATGCCAAAACCGAGAAACCATACGCGATCCAGATTACCCGCGCCCAGCACCTCATCCATGATCGGTTCGATCATCGCGGCAAAACCCGCTGTCAACCCAGCCGACACCAGCATGAAAAATGTCGCGAGCAAAAGCGCAGCTGTATAAGGCCGCACATAATTTTTCAGGATGCGCTGCACAAGAACCGAAGTTTTCGGTTTTTCTTTTGGGGTCAGTGGTTTGGCCAAGCTTTCATTCATTATTTTGTGATAGACTGATTGTGGAAAGTACGCAAGGCATGGACACATTCTATACCAAGGAAAACGCGGGAAATCCGCCTGAATCTGGGGGAATCGGAATTGCTTTGGGCGGCGGTATGGCCCGTGGCTTTGCCCATATCGGGGTCCTGAAAGTTTTAAACCGCCACGGCATTTATCCTACAATTATTGCGGGTACTTCTATCGGCTCTCTCGTCGGGGCCAGTTATCTGTGCGGCAAAATGCCGGAACTGGAAGATTGGGCCCGCTCTTTGACGCGCCGCAAAATACTTTCCTATGTCGATATCAAGGTTCGCGGCGCCGGCCTTATTGGCGGCAAAAAATTATTCAATGTTTTGACCGATCATTTTGGCGGCATGCAGATTGAAGATCTGCCACATCCCTTGAGCATTATTTCCACCGACCTTGCGACCGGCCATGAAGTCTGGCTGCGCGAAGGACCCTTGGTGCCATCGATGCAATCATCCTATGCCCTGCCCGGTATTTTTCC
>CAZUYV010000040.1:0-10736 GCA_964624435.1 uncultured Micavibrio sp.
TTAGATTAGAGGAGGAACGTAACGGCTCTTTGTCCGTTATGTTTCGAGAGTGAAATACTTTGTATCTTTCGTGAAACAAAGTATTTATATAATACCTTGATATTGAACGATATTTTACAGAATAATTTGGAAAGCCAAGGATATCAATAAGATGCCGAATAAGGCCACCGTTTTAAGCGTTGATGATGATGAGGGCCTGCAAACGGTCATCACCCATTATCTCGAGAATGAGGGTTACACGACTCTCAGCGCGAATAGCGGTCAACAATTGATGAACGTCCTGAAGGACGAAAGCCCCAATATTATTCTGCTCGATCTTGTGTTGCCCGATACAGATGGCATCAGCATTCTCGCGCAATTGCGCGGCCTTAAAAAAATTCCCGTGATTGTCGTGAGTGGCAAGAGCGATACAACCGAGAAAATCGTCTGCCTGGAAATGGGCGCCGACGATTACATGACAAAACCTTTTGAAATGCGCGAGCTTTCAGCGCGAATCAAAGCTGTTCTGCGCCGCGCTGAAGAAATACCGGCGAATGCGATGCAGGATTCGGCGCAGGAAGACAGACGCCACGAGAAGGTGGCATTTGCCGACTGGGTTTTGGATAAGGCGCGATTCCAGTTGTTCGATAAGAATGACGTGTCGGCGGACCTCACCACCGGTGAATATAAATTGCTGGAAGCCCTGATCGATTCGGCCAACAAAGTGCTAACCCGGGAGCGTCTGTTCGAACTAACCCGCGAAAGCGATTACGATTCATTCGATCGCGCCGTGGACATCCAGATCGGCCGGATTCGCAAGAAAATTGGCGATGACCCCAAAGACCCGCATTTTATCAAAACCGTGCGCGGCGCCGGCTATATGTTCTGCGGGACTATTAAATAGGCTTTCCCCGTTTTATCCGGAGTTTGTTGCTTCGTCGCTCATGTACTCTATTTGTACATGTCGCTCCTCGCGCCTGCTCCGAATAGAAACGGTGTTTGCCTAAAATTCAATATAATTCAGCTTTTTTTGCGGTTGCGGAACTTTGGGGCCGCTTGCCTGTTGGTGGAGTACAACACTCACCTTTCACTAACAGGAGACAAGCCATGTCCAAAGAAAACCTGCGTACAGCCGTTAATAAAGAAGTTGCCAATCTGAAAAGCAATGGTGACGTCAGCGCCATTCGTGAAGATCTGTCGGCCTTGAAAGAAGATGCCGCCAACCTTATCCGTCATTCGAAAGAAAGCGGAAAAGAGCAGATTGCCTTGGCCGAAGAAAAAGCCAAGAAGGCTTATAAAGAAGCCAAAGCAACAGGCCGCGATTATTTTTCCGAAGTTGAAACCTATGTTCAGCAAAACCCCGGCCAATCGCTGGCAGCAGCCTTCGTTGGCGGCATTCTTGCCAGCATGTTGTTCCGTAGCGGGAGATAAGACATGAACGTGAACCCGATCTTGAAGCAAGTCTTGATCAATGGGCTCATCACTCATTCCGCCGCACGAGGCGTAAAGCGTGGTTCCGCCTGGCTGGGCTATGGTGCCCTGGCCGGCGGCATTGCGCTGATCTCCATTGTATATTTCTCACTCGCGGGATATGCCCTGCTCAATGAAACGCTCACCGATACTGTTGCCGCCGCAATTGTCGGCGGGGTGCTCGCCGGAGTTTCCGGCATTATCGCCCTAACTGGCTATTTGTCTTACAAAGGCAAGTTTCAAAAAACTGCCGCAAAACCTGAAGGTTTGTTAGGCAATATAGAAAGCAGTCTGCAATCGGTTCTGGGTGGTCTTGAAGAGCCGATCCGTGATAACCCGAAACTGGCAATGCTTTTGGCTGCCATGGCTGGATTTGCCGCGGGTGACAAATTAAGCGACGACGAACATTACCATTAATTGATAAATTTGGGGCGTGCCCGGAACCGTTTGTTGTTCCGTTCATTGGTAGCGCCGATAAAAACACATAGGAGAAAATAGTATGAAGAAGAATTTGATCATGGGCCTGTCTGCATTGTTGCTTATGGGTACCCTGTCTGCGTGCCAGAACACAGTTCATGGTGCCGGTGAAGATATTGAAAATGCCGGTGAAGCGGTTCAACAAAACGTTCCGCCTAAACAGTAATTAACACTTACAAGGAGATTGAAAATGAACAACAAAGGTCTTCTGGTCGTTATTGCGCTTATCCTGATCGGGATTTTCGGTGTGATGGTCGCCCAGTATAATGAACGTCAAAAATCGCCGGGTGAAAAAATCACCGAAGGCATCAGTGAAACAGTGGAAGAAATCGGCGATGAAGTCGATGACGCCACGACAGCGCCAAACCGTTAATATAATCAAATAGTTATGAAGAAGCGGTCCGTTCCACAAGTTCGGGCCGCTTTTTTGCGCCCAAGCGGAACCAAACGGGGAACCTGCGCGTTCATAGGGGGAGTTTATCCATCATGAAACGAAATTAGGAGAATAATATCATGACAAAAACATTTCTTATGGGCGCTTCCGTGCTCGCCATGCTGGCAGCTCTGCCAGCGTTTGCAGCGGACACAACAGTGAAGACAGAAGCCAGCACCAGCGCAAAAGTAGAAGCCAAGCTGGATAAAGCCGGTGATGCGATTGAAAACGCCGCCGACAAAACAGGCGATGCCATTGAGAAGGCCGCAGATAAAACCGAAGCAGCCGCGAAAAACACTTACAAGGATGTGAAAGCTTATTTCACCAATGACAAAGATATCAAGGCGACATCATCCGTAAACGTGGCCGAAAGCAATACGGCGAAAGCCTTGCTGGGTACCCGTCTTCAGGATGCCAACGGCAAGGATATCGGTAAGATCCATGATATCGTCGTTGACAAAGATGGCGATGCTGAATGGGTCATCATCGAAGATGGTGGTGTTCTGGGTCTTGGCAGCAAGCTGGCGGCATTTGATTACGATGTCATCGAAGGCTTTAACAAGGACAAGGATGTTGTGGTAAAATTGAGCGAAGCATCCGTCAAGGCAGCCAAGCCATTTGAATATGTTGCCTCGGCCGATGCCAAGGCAGGCGCGAAAACCAGCCTTCCAGCCGGTCAGTATAGCCTGAAGAAAATTCTCGATGCTGACGTGATCGGCCCTGATGGCAAGAAAATCGCCGATGTTGACACCGTTGCTTTTGATGGCGATGAGGTTGAGTTCGTGATTATCGCGTTCGACAAGATCATGGGCATGGGTGGCGACAAAGCGGCGTTGAATTTCGATGCGCTGGCCCTGTCCGAAGCCAAGGACAAATACAGTTTCAAACTGAATTCGCAGCAAACAGCGCAGTTTGAAAACTATAAAGAAACAACAAAATCGAACTGATTTTATTGAATTTTTATGAAACACCCCGCCGTTCAAGCGGGGTGTTTTTTGTTACACAACTGAAACAGGAACTTTGGGAGCGGCGATCCGTTTGTAAGGCAGCGTAAATTGACTGTGGAATCAATAGGAGACCAGAACAAATGAGACACCGTAATTCGTTTATAGAAGAAGTGCAGGACATGGAAAACATCATGTCTGTTTGCGGCGGCACCCCGAGAGGCGATGAATTGCCACAGGTTGCCGGTATTGAAGATATTATTGCCGATGTCTATAGCGATGCTTTCCGCATACCGCATGAATATGCGCTCGGTGCCTTCCGCCATCAATATGATGATGATTTCGACTATGAACAATTGGTTCACTAAGAACAGCAGAGTTTTAAAGGAGACTGAAAATGAAAACAATCAATGCAGCAATCATTCTTTCCATGGCCGCCCTGACACTGGCGGCATGTGGTAACACACGCGGTGAACGTGCGCTGAGCGGTGCCGGTATCGGCGCCGGTGCAGGGGCCCTTATGGGTGCGGCGACAGGCGGCAGTATTGGCGGTGGTGCCCTTCTGGGTGGTGCGGCCGGTGCGGCAGTTGGTGGTCTGACCGATAAAGACCAAGTTAACCTTGACCGCTAACAGAAAAATATTTCTAGAATAGGAGATAGAAAATGAAAACGAGCAAAACAAAACTGATACTGGGTGCTTCTGCCGCCGTATTGCTGGCGATTCCAGCGATGGCAGCGACAGAGTCGGTGACGCAGAAGACCAGCACGGTAAACCCGGATGGCAGCGTGTCGTATGAAAGCCATACAGTGGTACAAGAAAATGCCCCTGTAGCGCCAACTACGACGACGACTACCGTTGTCACCAAAGGGGCCGCCGTACCGGTTGCCACGACAAAAACGACTGTTGTGACACATCCAGTTACATTTTATTATTACGACACCACGCATAAAAATATCGTGGCCAATGCCGAGTTAACCGAGCAGGTCTTCGCGATCTGGGATACCGATCGCAACCGGAACATCGACAACCATGAATATTACAATGATGCGATGGTAATGTATGAGCCTGTAGAATACAGCAAACGGACTTATCAGGATATCGATATGGATGGTTTGCCAGAGCTGACCAAGGAAGAATATACAGTTCGCCTGCAAAAACTTCCGGGCTATGCAACCATCAACACCGATAAAAAAGACGGTATTTCAGTCTATGAATTTACAGGTATCGGGTTTCAGGAAGCCGACTTGGATGATAACAACCAGGTATCCTATGACGAGCTGAAAAAAGCCTTCTATGGCCAAGCCCGCCTGGCATCGGAGCCAACCCTGTATAACGATCCCCATTAAGAGTCGTTGGAGACTTGGAGAAACAGCCCCTTTAAGGGGCTGTTTTCTTTAGGCTGTCTTTTTCAGTTTCTGGTCGTATTCGCCGACTTCGGGGAAGCCGGAGAGGATACCGTCCAGTTCATCGAACATCGCATGCATGCGGGCCTCCGACACCGGGCTTTCGACCACCACCACGAGGGATGGCTTGTTGGAAGAGGCACGGAGAAGGCCCCATGTGCCGTCTTCCAGTGTAACGCGCACGCCATTGACGGTAACGATTTCTTTAATGGCAGAGCCAAGGATTTTATCTCCCTTGGCGGCGCGATCTTCGAACAGTTTCGTGACTGTTTCGACCACGGCATATTTGCTGTCGTCTGGGCAGAACGGCGCCATGGTGGGTGAACCCCATGTTTTTGGCAGTTCGTTCTTCAAATCTTCCATGGACGCATCGGCGCGGGCATCGAGCATGCGGCAGATGGTAATAGCCGTTAGAACGCCATCATCATAGCCGCGGCCAATGGGCGCATTGAAGAAGAAGTGGCCGGATTTTTCAAAGCCCGCCAGCGCATTCAGTTCATTTACGCGGCGTTTGATGTAGGAGTGGCCAGTCTTCCAGTAATCGGTTGTAACGCCGAGCTCCTGTAATTTCGGATCGGCATGATAAAGGCCTGTCGATTTCACATCGGCCACGAAGGTTGGGTTTTTGTGAATGGTGGCCAGATAACGGGAAAGAATCACGCCCATCTTGTCAGCGAAAATTTCATCACCAGTATTGTCAATCACGCCGCAACGGTCGCCATCGCCATCGAAACCAAAGCCAATATCGGCGCCGGTTTCTTTGACCTTGTGCGCAATCGCATGCAGCATTTCAAGATCTTCCGGGTTTGGGTTGTAACGTGGGAAAGTGTAATCGAGATTACAATCCATCTCGATCACGTCGCAGCCAATGGCGCGCAGGGCATCAGGGGCAAATGCGCCCGCCGTACCGTTACCGCAGGCGGCGACGACTTTCAGCTTGCGCTTGATCTTGCCATCTTTGGCGACGTCTTTGAGATAGAGGTCTTTGATTTCCCCATGATATTCGTACGATCCACCCGGGCGGGTCACGATATTGTTACCAATGGTGATGTCTTTTAAACGGCCCATCAATTCCGGCCCGAAAGTTAATGGACGTTCCGCGCCGATCTTGACACCGGTCCACCCATTTTCATTGTGGGACGCCGTGACCATCGCCACAGACGGGCAATTCAATTCGAACTGTGCAAAGTAGGAAACAGGGGAGAGAGCAAGGCCAACATCTTTGACGCGGCATCCGGCCTCGATCAACCCGATGATCAGCGCGTGTTTGATGGAGGCACTGTAGGACCGGTAATCATGGCCAACAACGATATCGGGCGTTTTGCCCATTTCATGAATGATGGTGCCGATGGCGGCGCCGAGGCGTTGGGCACCGCGCAGATTCAATTGTTCGGGGTGGAGCCAGCGCGCGTCATATTCACGAAACCCATTCGGGTCGATTAGGACATCGCGTTCATAGGATTCTGTATTCGGCTTAATATCGGCCATGTTTTTAAAACCATCTTTTGCTATTGAAATCGGGTTCTTTATAGAAGGATTTTCACAGTCTGGGAAGTTTTTTCGCACGTGCAGCATTAAAAACAAGCGTGAATAACGCTTATTTTACAAGGAACTGGACCGGGTTTAGCGCCGTTGTGGTGCCTGCGGCATCGTGGACTGTAACAGCCAGCGTGTATTTCCCCTTTTGCACGGACCAGAGGAAGCGGCCATTACCGCTTTGTGCGAGTTCTTTTCCGTTCAGCACCCATTGGGCCGTATCACCCGCATTCATTCCTGCAATTTCAAAACGAAATTTTTGGTGGTCCGCCGGAATGCGGGGATCGTAGGCAACCATCAGACCTTCGGTGGGGCGGACCAGTTCAAATTTTTGTGGGCGGGCGGCAGCGCGAACCGTGTCGACCTCTCCCGTTCCGGCAACGAAATATTCAGTGCGGCGCGGACAATTATCGGATGCATCCGAAGGACGCGTGCAGATATCTTTTTCAACGAGGGCGGGACTAAGATACAGGTCGCGTGTGTCGCGGTCCTTGTTCAGGATTTGGAAGATGCTGCGGAGGGCAAGGGCAGGACCGGTCGAGCCTGTTACATCCTTCATGGGCGTGCGATCGAGATTGCCCATCCAGATACCCACGGTATAACGATCATTATACGCAAGCGTCCAGGCATCGCGGTAGTCGGTGGAGGTTCCGGTCTTCGCCGCGGTGCGGACGGGCATGTTCAAAATACTATCCCGGCCAAATTCCAGCGCGCGGGCGTGTGGGTCTGCGAGAATGTTACCGATGAGCGAAGAAATTTCGGGGGAATAGACACTGCGTGATTCATGGAAGGCGTTGCCCTTCAATGCGTAATCGAAATCGCGGTATTGCCCGGCACGGGCCAGCGTGGCGTAAGCGCGGGTAAGTTCATAAAGCGTGACTTCGCCATTGCCGAGCGCAAGTCCTTCATCATAAATCTGTGATCCCCGAGTGAGAGAGTCAAACCCCAAATCATGCAGGCGCGACAGGAAGTGATCCGTCCCTACATAATTAATGGCGAGGATGGCCGGGATATTGAGGGAGTTGCCGAGGGCTTCACGCAAAGTTAGCTTGCCGTAGTAGGTGTTGCTGTAATTGCGGAAACGGTGCAGACCGGAGCCGACGCTTTCGGCAATCGGTGCATCGTTCAGCATAGTGGCGGCGGTCCACCCCTTTTCAAGCGCCATGGCATAAAGGAATGGCTTTAACGTCGAACCCGGCTGGCGCGGAACAAGGATCGTGTCAATTTCGCCGCCTTTTGTTTCTTTGTCATTCGCACCGCCAACAACCCATGCCAAAATCTGGCCGGATTCATGATCAATCACCAGTGCGCCGGCATTGTGGACGTTTTTGGGGGACAATTTTTTGAGGCGGGAATCGATGATGGTTTGCACCTGAGATTGCAATGTGGCATCGAGCGTTGTCTGAAGCGTGCCTTGCGGATTTTGCAGCGAGACATAGCGGGCGAAATGCCGCGCATCGACGGGCAGGGCAGGCTTGCCAACCAAAAGGATTTCACCATTCAGATCATCAAAGGTTTCGGGCGTGATTTTGCCGTTGTCTTTCATCTGCGTCGCAAGGCGGGACAAGGGTGCATCAAGGCGGTCCGGGTTTTTATAAAGATCATACGATGAAGGGGCGCGGGCCAAGACGACAAGGGCAAGCGTTTCACGCGGGGACAGCGTTTCAAGATCTCGGTTGAAATAATAGCGTGCAGCCTGTGCCACGCCACGGCGATGCGCGGCATAGGGAACCTGATTGAGGTAAAATTCAAGGATGGCAGGCTTTGACGCGTTTTGTTCAAGCAGGGTTGATTCAATTCCTTCCAGCCATTTGGACCAGAGATTGCGCGGGCGCGGATTGATCATCCGTACCACTTGTTCCGTGATCGTGCTGGCCCCGCGCACCGTGCGATGCGATTCAAAATTTTGCTTGATCGCGCCGACACGCGCCTTCCAGTCCACGCCGCCATGATCAAAAAACTTTCGGTCTTCGGAATAAACGAAGGCGTCCTTTAACAAGGGTGGAATGTCATAGAGAGGGTAAGTGTCGGCTGTGTTCCATTGCGTTTGATAGGTGATGGAGAGCGGTTCGCCATTTCGGTCCGTTACCGCGACATTGCGGGAGTCGGAGGTAATAGAGGCGAACGATCCCGTCACTGGTTTCAGGCAAATCAGGGTTGCCGCCGTGAATAGGGCCACGGCAGCGGCAGAAGAATAGCCGAGTATTTTAAGGCTTTTCTTCAACAATCAATTCCCCTTTGCCGGAGCGGCCATAGATATCCGGATCATACATTTCTTCGGCAATTGTGGCTGGGATCGCAAAAGTCCCGGTGGCCACGGCTTGCGCCGTGTAGGAGAGATGGTAATTGCCGGGTTCCAGCCAGTCGGCATAGAAACGCGCGGAGTCATGACGCAGTTCTTTGTGGTAGAAGCTCCAACGCGAGAAGTTGTATTCGTTCCAGTCGTTGAATTTGAACCAGTAGGAACCGCCAGATTGGTCGAACTGCGCCTGATCGGCATCGACATTCGAAGCAGTGGCCAGATCACGCTTGACGGTTTCGAGGCCACCCGGCAATGGATCATTCACCACAACAAAGGACCGCGCAGTGGGGAGGGAGAGATATAGATCAACCCGCACCAGATCACCCCGACCGATTTCCACAGGGCCTTTGACCAGTTTCCAAGTCTTGTCTTTCAAGATGCTGTATTCGCGTTTGACATCCATCCCGGCATTGACGTTATCGGCCGGATTTTTCAGGGCATAGCGCAGGCGGGTGGCGTAATAAAGGCGGCCATCGCCATCACGGTCCAGTGTCAGGACGGATTTAGAACCTGGTTTCAGACCTTCCAATGGCTGGGACAGCGTTTTCGGAGCGTCCTTCACATCTTCGAAGGTGGTTTTACCAAATTCTTTGCCATCGAGTTTGGCTGTGACTTCCATATCTGGTTCATCTTCTTCATAGACACGGGCGTAATCGGCCAGTGCCTTCATGCAGAACAAATTCTCCTGCGTGTTTTCCCAGTGATCGCGGTTGCCCCGGCCAGCCGTAATCATGCGGACCAGTTTAAAGGGCTTGTCACCGACCAATTCGTCATCCGGATAATCCATCAGACTATCCAGCACGGCGCAATTGTCGCGGAGCGGCGTAGCAAGGATGCGGCTATACCCATCATCATAAGTTTCGTTGAAGGAGAATTTGCCGCCGGATTCAACGCCGGAAGACAGGATCATGCCAAGCGCTTCTCGGGCGGTTTTGCTGTCATCCAGTTTCTGTGCGGCCTCCATGAAATGGGCTTTGCCAAACAGGCTCATTCCCTTCATATGCGGTTTGAAGCGCAAAATATCTTCTTTGCGGATTTTCCCTGTGCCCGAAAGCGCGTCAAGAATAACGGCGCGGACGGTAGAAGTCATGCCATCCTGATAGAAATCCGGCGCGGTTTTGTTGCGCAGGAAATTCAGCAGATAGGTATGGAGTTTGGATTCCACATTTTGCGGAATGGCATAGCCATCTTGTTTCAGCCATGAGAATACCAGGGCGGTATAAGCGCTCAAGTAAGGATCGGCATAATCATCCGATGCCTTATAATAGGCCATGCCACCATTGGGTGCCTGATATTCGGAGGCCAGTGTCAGCATGTCGGTGGTCAGTGTTTCTGCGCCATCCCATTCGACAGACAGATAGGGTTTGAGCTGTTTATACTGCGCAGCCATGGCGGCAACGCTGAGTTTTTGTTCCCAGCATGGATAGGTGTAATCGCGCATGTAGCGGAATGCCCCATCCAGCCCGGCAATGACGGACGGCGAGAGGACGACACTGACATCACCGCTGTCGGTATAGATATCTTTCGGGATTTCCAGTGTCTGGCTTGCTGTATCTTCGGTGGTGGTGGCGTAAGTCGCCGCCGTATCGAAGGTGCGGGATTTTAGAACGGGGAGGGCATATTCCAGACCATCCGCATCTTCATCATCGCCCGCCGTGGCGCGGAAAGAGATTGTGCCTTCTGGCATGTCGCGGGTTACAGGAAGCAACGCGGTTTTAAGCGGCATCAGGATGGTCGCACGTTTATACGGTTCCACCTTGATCGTTTCTTCCTTGGTTGCAACGCGTTTGCCATCGAGATCGCCGGTTGCTTCGATACTGACCTTGATATCACGCGCTTTGTCCGTGCGGTTCATGACAGAGAAACCTGCCGAGAATTGATCGCCTTCGCGGACCTGATTTGGCATCACAGGGCGGATTTCGGTGGGGCGATTAACCTTGAAGTTTCCTTCACCCAATCCCATCAAATCATTCTTTGTCGTGGCAATCGCGAGGATACGCCAGCCGGTGAGATTGTCCGGGGCTTCGAATTCGATATGGGCCTTGCCATCCGCATCGACAGGAACAGACGGGTTCCAGTAGCTGACGAACTTAAAGAGATTGCGCATTCCGGCATCGAGGCCACCATCGCCCCCGGCATTCGCGCCTTTCTTTTCAAATTTCTGACGGCCGACAAGGCGCGTCAGAAGGCT
>CAZUYV010000041.1:0-10507 GCA_964624435.1 uncultured Micavibrio sp.
ATCCGAACAAGGACAAGAAGCCCTACATGAACCCGATCATGCTGGAATATTTCCGGCAGAAGCTGATCAGCTGGCGTTCAGAGCTTATCCGTGAATCATCGGAGACGATCCAGAACACATTGCAGGAAACAGAACTGCAGCAACCTGACCTTGCTGACCGCGCCTCGGCTGAAACCGACCACGCGCTGGAACTGCGCACACGTGACCGCGAACGCAAACTGATTTCGAAAATCAACGAAGCGCTTCAGCGTATCGAAGATGGCGAATATGGTTTTTGCGAAGAGACCGGTGAGCCGATTGGTGTTGCCCGTCTTGAAGCTCGTCCTGTCGCAACACTTTCTCTTGAAGCGCAAGAGCGCCACGAGAAGATGGAAAAAACTCATCGCGACGATTGATCGTATTAAAATTTTTAAGGGGAATTAAAAATGAAAATATTTCTGATTATTCTTGCCGTACTGGTTGCCGCCTTCGCTGTTCTGGCTGTTGTTGCCCCTAAAGAAATGACCGTTGAGCGTAGTATTGTTATCAATGTGCCGAAAGATCAGGCGTTTGAATTTCTCCGTTTTGCCAAGAACCAGGACACATGGAGCCCATGGTTGAAAATGGATCCCGATATGAGGACCGCTACGACTGGAACAGATGGTGAAGTCGGTTTCATCTATGCGTGGGAAGGCAACAAGGATGTTGGCGTTGGCGAGCAGGAAATCAAAAAGATTACGCCGACTGATCGGATTGATATGGAACTTCGTTTCAAGGAACCGATGGAAGGCAATGCCGAGGCATGGTTCCTGACAGAAGATGCCGGAAACAATCAGACGAAAGTCACATGGGGTTTCCACAGCGTTTCTAAATTCCCATACCACGTGATCTGCTACATCATGAATGCCGCGACGGACATGATGAACAAAACGTTCGATCAGGGATTGAATGATCTGAAAACTGTTTTGGAAGTTAAGGCAGCAGAGGTTGGCGCGACGATAGCGCCGGCAGAAACTGCACCAGCGGCAACTGACGTTCCTGTAGAGGAAACGGCCCCAGTCGCTGAAGAAACGCCAGTTCCGACAGAAGTACCGGCAACTGAAGATGCTGCCCCTGCGGCACCGACGGAAGCCCCTGTTTCGACCGAAGAGCCTGCTGCAACAGCGCAATAATCTTCTATCTCATTGATTTAAAACACAAACCTTCCCATGTTTTGTTTGACATAAAACATGGGAAGGTTTATTCTGTCCGGGTTAAGCATGAGTTTAAAACGGGCGAAATCACGTGAGTGAGAATGACATTCTGATCAATAGCTGGGCGTTGAGGAATCCGTATGCGGTATCGTCTTACCGTGTCGATAGGCTCAAGAACGGGAATCTTTTACTGGAATGGCGTTATCGCGATCCGGCGTTGGTCGATCACCGATACCATGCAGGCGAACACCAAACATTTACCAAAGATCAATTCCGCAAAGCGCATGGAAAGGAGGCGGGGGCTAAAAAACTGCTCTCCGCTTTCGAAATGGATTATAAATCTTTCCGGGAATCTGTCCGCACTGTTGAAGTGGGAACCAATCTTTACATCGCGACGCGGGACAAGATATTGCAGGCCGTGGTTCGCGGTGATGTCGTTAACAAAGAACAATATGATGAAGTTTTTGACATCAACGATATTCCACGCGCGGCGCGGACGCCAGAAATGCAAAATCTTGGCGTTTTTAACCGGGCCGCTGGCGGCGCACGGGGCAACATCATGGAGAGCACGGCCCGTGAACTGATCCAAAAAATGAGTTTAGGATATGTAACGGGCGCGAATGATGTTGTTTCGCTTAACTTCACCTTTCACCAGCCGCACCTTAAAGAAGACCGTGTGCAGGCTATGAATGAAGAGAAGGAACGAAAGGGCGTTATTCGAAGGGGGCTCACCTGGAATGTCACTTATGAAGAGATCGCATTGCGGCATCTGCAGATCAAGGGACTGACAGAAACATTGTGGTCAAAGACTAAGAGTGGTTATGACCCCATCCTACCCAACAGGGTAATCACTCATTCGCCGGCCACCGGGGAGGTTGCCATCGATACAATCAGCCTTGTTATCCTCGATAATGTTGATTCCAAGCAACTGGTTATTCGTGATGGTGAAACAGATATTGATGGCCACATTCTGGATCGTTTGTGGGTGATGAGAGAGCCGCAGATGCTTTACAAGGCTCTGCGGGAAGGCACGATGAGGTTCACTCCGCCCTTAGAAAAGATAATCAGCCACACGCCAGAAATCCTCGCGACCATTCGCCGGTTTCCCGAAATTATGAGGCTGCATCTCTAATAAAAAAAACCGGCGCATCCTGCGCCGGCCTTCCTTGGAGTAAGGGTAGTTTTACGATATCCAGTCCCGGTGTCTAAAACCCGATCATTCTGATCAGAACGGGAACAGGATATCGTAAACTTGTTGGCCATAGCGCGGTTGCTGGACATCAGTGATCTGTCCTTTACCACCATAGGAAACACGCGCTTCGGCAATCTTTTCATAGGAGATGGAGTTATCAATCCCGACATCTTGCGGACGGATAACGCCGGCAAGCTCGAGAATGCGTTTTTCAAAGTTTACGCGTACTTCCTGACGACCTTGGATAACCAGATTGCCGTTTGGCAAAACCTGCGTAATCGTCGCAGCGAGCTTCATTTTGATTTTTTCTTCACGGTCGATGGTTCCGGAACCTTTGTGTGAGGAATCAGATTCCGCACCAACAAGAGCAGAGTTGTTGATTTCTTCCGGGAAAACCTGGGCAAGATCGGCTTCATAACCCAGCATGGCATCAAGACCGGCCCCTTCGTTGGCGGAGCGTGTGCGTTCGCTTTCATTATCAAGTTCGGCTTTGTCCTTAATGTCGAGCGTGACAGTCAGAATGTCGCCCACGGTTGAAGCGCGCTGATCCTTGAAGAAGGCTTTGCGGTCGCTGGCCCAGAGAGAATTTTTTTCCTTCACTTCCACTTGCTGGACCGGCATTGGCATCGATACCGCGCGGTAATCTTCCTTGGTGGTTGGATTTTCAATAGGTGTCATATCTGGCGTCTTGCCAACATTGGCAAGTCGATCAGTCGCACTGCAGGCCGCAAGAGATGTGGTGGCCAGTAGGATCAAAGCTAGTTTTTTCATTCCCTGTTACTCCTTACTCTCCAGATTAACGGATGGTGACTTCACGATAGGCAGTGACGACACCCGATAAATTCTTGTTACTGTCTATGTTGGATACACGAACCGTGTCGCCAACGGCGCCAGCCTGTAATGATTTGCCCTTGGTTGTCAGGATGAGGGGGCCATTGGCGAAGACGAGCGTGATGGAATCACCACGATCAACCATCTTCGGGCTTTCCATTTCATTGCTGATAATTGGTTTGCCGCTTTGCACCGAACGACGCGGCGTCATATTGATCAAATCTTTTTCCTCAAGGATCGTACCATTGGCGATCTTGCTGTGCGGCAGGTCGATCCAGTCGATATCGCGTGCGCCGATAATATCGCCATTGCGCAATGTATTCGCCAGTACCGGCACAGCGATCAGGCGTTCAACACGGCCCGAAACATTCAGGCGTTTGATTGGGTTTGCAGCCGATGGCGCCACGATCACGGCATTGAATGTATCGTTCTGTGGATCGAGATTGAACGCCGTGATTTCCATGTCCTGTTTTGTCCCGCCGGGCAGGATGATGTCGGACGGGGCGTTGGTGTAGTTGATCGAGAATTTGTCGTCGATTCCTTCTTTGACAAGGCGCGACTGCAGGTTGCGGGTAATCTGGTCCAGCGGGACAATACTGGCTTCGCGATGCAAGACAAGCTGTTCGCCAGACGAGGCGGGAGACCAATCAACATCTAGGGCCGATGCAATTTTATACAGCGTGCGGGCATTGAGGATCATGTCTTTGCCGGGCGCAGGGGCAGGGCCCAGAACATAGTCTGCATTTTTGACGCCCTCGAACACATCGCCGAGGCGAATGTAATCACCGGTGATAACCGATTCCGATTTCAAGGATGCAGCAAGGGCAGCGCGGGCACCGGCCAGAAGCACGATCATACCGACGCTGAGCGAAAAGATGAATAGGACAATCCGTGCCGCTATTTCAAACTTTGCCATGAAATCCCTTGCTATCATACTTTACCTCTTATTATCGAAGTTGGGTTGCTGTCTGGAGCATCTCATCGCTGGTCGAGATGACGTTAGAGTTCATCTCATACGCGCGTTGAGCTGCAATCAGGTTGGTAATTTCTTCCACGACGTTCACATTGGAGTTTTCGAGGGCGCCTTGTTTGATTTCACCGAAATTGTCCTCGGCAGGGTTGCCAACGGTGGCTGCGCCTGATGCATCAGTCTCAAGGAACATGGTGTCGCCGATACCCTGCAATCCGCCGCGGTTCACGAAGGTCGCAATCTGGAGCTGGCCGACAACGGTGGAAGAGGTTTGGCCCGGCTGACGGACCGATACTTCTCCCGAAGCGTTTACAACAAGATCTTCCGCATCGTTTGGAATGGTGATACCTGGCTGCACGGTATAACCCTGTGCATTCACGATCTCACCATTTTCATTCAACTGGAACGTGCCGGAGCGAGTGTAGGCTGTGTCGCCATTTGGCAGATCGATCTGGAAATAACCTTCGCCCGTGATGGCAAGATCAAGCGGGTTTTCCGTGATTTTGATCGTGCCTTGTTCATGCAGGCGGTAAATGGAGCCAAGACCAACGCCGAGACCAAACTGCATCCCCGATGGAATAGTCGTGCCAGCATCGGACGATGTCGCGCCGGGGCGTTGTTTGTTTTGATATATCAGATCGTGGAATTCCGCGCGCTGACGCTTAAAGCCAGATGTGGTCATGTTCGCGATGTTGTTGGAAATAACATCCACGTTCATCTGCTGGGCCAGCATGCCCGTTGCGCCAATATCTAGGGATCTCATGGTGGGGTTTCTCCTTACCTAAATTCCGTTAGCTTGTTCTCATCATGCGTTGAATGGCGGTGCGGAGCCTTTCATGCTCGCCCTGCACCATTCTTTGCATCGATTGGTATTCACGGCTGACATCAATCATCCGCGTCATCTCAATGACAGGGGAGATGTTCGAGCCTTCAACTTTGCCCTGTAGCATCCGGGTCTTTTCGGCCGGGCGGGCCTGTTCATCGGTTTTATAATTGCCGTTGCCGGTTGCTTCCAGTTTCTGCACATCATCGAATTCAACCATCATCAGGTTGCCGATGGCGCCCTGATCGGTTGAGACAACGCCCTTTTCATCGATGGAAATATATTTGGCATCGGCGGGGACAGAGATGGTACCGCCGCCCTGATCGGCGACCAGCATGCCGCGGGATGTAACAATTTCGCCGTTCTCATTGAGGGCAAAGTTTCCGGCGCGGGTATATTGTACGCCTTCAGGCGTCTGCACGCCCATGAAGCCGGGGCCAACGAGCGCGACATCGAGCGGGTTTCCGGTCAGCTTGATTGGGCCGGGGTCAGTCATCTGATACTGGCCGTAATCATAAACGAGGGAGACGTCAGCCTTCATCCGTGGCTGATCAGAGATAAATTCCTTGAATACGGCGTTCTGGCCGCGATAGCCGGGGGTCGTCATATTGGCGACATTGTTCGCAATCAGGGCCATGCGCTCTTCCAGCGCAATCTGACTCGATAATCCGACATATAAAGAGTTTTCCATTAACTCACACCTCTTGTTCGGGAGATACGTTGCACCCGGCGTGCCAAACCCGAAAACGAAGGAAATAAAGGGTGTTATGGATTTATCCACACAGACCCGCCGAGTCGCCCAGCGGTAATTTCCGCCGCCGAATCAGGGCAATAGGAAAAAATTTCCCCTGTACGTTTTTATCTGCCGGGTGGAGTTAGATGGGGATGGGGGAAAGAGGGGCGTTGTGAAGCACGGGACTTATTTATATACTGTCACAACCATTCACCCCAGTTTCGGGAATTTATCATGGCAGAACATAAAGACGAAGAACCCGAAGTCAACGCATCGCTGGATGGCGAAGGCGGAGAAGGGGCTGAAGGCGAAGAAGGCGGTAAGAAAAGCAAGAAGATGCTTTTCATTATTATCGGCGCGGTTCTGTTGCTCTTGATCGGCGGCGGAGCGGCCGCCTATTTCATGGGGTTCCTCGACCCGCTTTTGGGTAAGAAACCAGCAGCGGAAGAAGTCTGTACCAAGGATGAGCACGGCGTTGAAACCTGTGCCCCGGCCCCAGCCGCAGAAGGTGAGCATGAGGGCGCAGCAGCCGAAGGTGCCGAGGCCAATGTCTGTACAAAGGATAAACACGGTAAGGAAGTTTGTGCCCCGCCAGGCGCACAGTTCCTCAAGATCCCGGATATGATCGTCAATCTGAACAGCGATGATGGCACACCGCGCTATCTCCGCCTCTCGGTTCAATTGGAATTCAAGAATGCCCATGATATGGGAGAGGTGGAGAAGGTTCTGCCGCGGGTTGTTGACCAGTTCCAGACATATTTGCGGGAATTGCGGGTCAAGGATTTGCGAGGTTCCGCAGGGATTTACCGTCTCCAGATGGAATTGCTCAGCCGCGTGAACCAGGCGTCTTACCCCGTCGAGGTCCAGGGTGTCCTGTTTCAAGAGATTCTGATACAATAGTATGGAAACGTGCCCTAAGCTAAACGGCATGATTCTTGCGATTCTCTTTCTGAGAACTACATCATTACTTATGGTAACAGACCAATGAGTGATACGACCGATACCGCCGCGATGAGCGACGAAGAAAAGAAGATGATGGCGGAATGGGATGCCATGTCCGGCGAGGGCGATGCTGCCCCGGCGGAGGGTGCTCCGGAAGAGCAGGACAGCCAAACCGCTGCCCGTATTCTTAATCAGGATGAAATTGATTCCCTTCTAGGCTTTGATGACGATATCGGTGGCAGCGAAGCCTCCGGCGTCATGGCGCTGATTAATTCGGCAATGGTGAACTATGAACGTTTGCCGATGCTCGACATCGTGTTCGATCGTCTTGTTCGCCTGATGTCCACCTCTCTTCGTAACCTGACATCCGACAACGTTGAAGTTTCGCTCGATAACGTTTCGACCGTTCGCTTTGGCGATTACATGAACTCTATTCCGTTGCCCGCCATGCTGTCTGTCTTCAAGGCGGTGGAGTGGGATAACCATGGTTTGATGGTCACGGATTCCGCGCTGATTTATTCCGTCGTGGATGTTCTGCTCGGTGGACGCAAGGGGACACCCGCGATCCGCGTTGAAGGTCGTCCTTACACGACAATCGAAACCAAACTTGTTGAGCGCATGGTTCAGGTGACATTGTCTGATCTGTCTTCCGCGTTTGACCCACTGTCGCCTGTGTCGTTTAATCTTGATCGTATGGAAACAAACCCGCGTTTCGCAACGATTTCACAATCCGGTAACGCCTGCGTTCTAGCACGCCTTCGCGTTGATATGGGGGACCGCGGCGGACGGGTTGAAATTGTTATTCCGTATGCAACGCTGGAACCGATCCGCGAACTCCTGCTCCAGATGTTCATGGGGGAAAAATTCGGTCGTGACTCCATTTGGGAAAGTCACTTGACCAAAGAGCTTTATCAAACCGAAGTGCAGTTGCAGGCTGTGCTCGGTGAGGAGACGGTTTTGCTACGCGATCTCCTCAACTGGAAGGTCGGGACCAAGCTGACACTCAACACCCGTATGTCGGATGAGCTGGAGCTGCGATGCGGTCACTTCCCGATGTTCAAGGGGCCGGTGGGGCAGAAGCAGGATAATATTGCGGTCCGGATTGAAAAATACATTCCTCCGAAAGAGGAGAGCCAGGAATGAGCTTCGCGAACCTGATGGATATCGCTATTCTCGTTCTGCTGGCCACCACGGTTGCTGTTGGGTTCAAGCTGACACTCTCCTTGCGTAATTTTCGGGAAAGCCGATTTGAAATGGAAGGGCTGCTCAACCGCCTTACCTCCAATATAGAACGAGCCGAAAACGCGATCTCAGGACTTCAGAATGCCGCCAAAAATTCAGGCGTAAGTCTTCAGGCAATTATCAATGATTCCAAATCATTGGGCGATGAACTTCATTTTATGAATGAGGCAGGAAATAACCTTGCCAGCCGTTTGGAAAAGCTCGCTGAACGCAACCGCGAACTGGTGGAGCAGGTCGAGGCCGCGGGCGGCGTAGGCCCACAACAAATTCAATATCAGACCCAGCCTCCAGTTGAGGAGATTGATGAGTATGAAGATGAGCTCGATCAGTTCCTGATTCAGGACCATGATTTTACCCGCGGTGATGATGACTATGTTCTCGACGATACTGTGCCGCCTCTGCAGAGTCAGGCCGAACGTGAATTGTTCGAAGCCTTAAGTCGCAATAAAAGAAAGAGCGCGGCGGGGAGGGCATAGATCATGGACAAGTTTTCCGCGTTTCGTATCCTTCCTATATTGATGATTGTTGCCGCCATTTGTTTTGGTGTGCGGTTTAGCGAGATGATGGGCGGCGGTGTTTTGTCCGCAGCCGAACTTTCCAAGATTGAACCAACGGCGGGCGATGAAGCCGCCGCTAATGCTACGGCCTCCACGGCAAAGACACCGGAAACAAAAAAAGATGTTGCCGCTGATGCTGCTGCGCCACCGTCGCAGGATACGCTGCCTGCTAAAACTGATGGTAAGGAAGCCGCCGCTGCTGCAAAAGATCCGACAGCCAAACCACAAATAGAAGCGCCATCTCTGGGCGCACCCCCACCTCCTACTGCCGCGAAGGGGGACTGGAAAGGCGCTGATGATCTAGATGATGAATATTCCGAAGTGAAGATGGAATTGTTTAGCGATCTGTCCAAACGCCGCAAGGATATCGAGGCCAAGGAAAAAGACCTAGCCATGCGTGAAGCCCTCCTAAAGGCGGGGCGCGCCGAGATTGAGCAAAAATATACCGAACTGACAACTATTAAAACTGATATAGAAACTCTCCTCAACAAACAGACCGATGAGGAGAACAAGCGTATTGCCAGCCTTGTGAAAATTTACGAAGGCATGAAGGCCAAGGATGCGGCTCGGATTTTCAATACGTTGGATATGGACGTACTTCTACAGGTACTGACCAAGATGTCGGAGCGAAAATCAGCCCCGATTATCGCCGCCATGGATGCCGAAAAAGCCCGCAATGTCACTATTATGCTGGCCGAACAAAACAAGCTCCCCAGCCTGCCATCCCTGTCGGGTGGTACTGCCACGCCGTAATTTTAAGTTTCGCTTAAGTATTGCTTCGTATGTCTGCGTTCAACCTCCCATAGTAGGTCGGGCCGATGGCGAAATGTCTTTTTTCGCGTTAGAATTCGGTTAACCAATTTGGGGCATACTGGGAACTCGTGAGGGTTCAAAACTTCACACTCAATTCTAAGGAGATTACCGTGGCTGTCGATAAAAGCATGAATGTTCTGGTCGTGGACGACTATCAGACAATGATCAGGATCATAAAGAACCTGTTGAAACAACTTGGGTTTGAAAATATTGACGAGGCAACGGATGGCACGATGGCCCTGGATATGGTGGGGCAGAAAAAATACGGCCTCGTGATTTCCGACTGGAACATGGAGCCAATGACCGGTCTTGAGTTGCTCAAGCATGTTCGCGCCAGCACCAATGACAATATCAGCAAAGTGCCATTCATCATGGTAACAGCCGAAAGCAAGACAGAAAATGTTATCGCCGCCAAACAGGCAGGCGTGAACAATTACATCGTCAAACCATTCAATGCCGAAACATTAAAAACAAAAATTTCAAGTGTTCTGGGCGAGTTCTAGTCAGACATCATTATTTCAATAAGGAAGTATTATGAGCGAGAATAAGGCCTATGGCCGCGGACAAGTGCTGGAAATTATCAATTCCGTCATCACCAAGATGGATGAGAGCACGCATGAAAACCGTGAAGTGTATCTTCATATCGCGGAACTGGCGGAAACCATTGCCAAGCTGAAAAAAGAAATTGCCGACAGTCGTCCGGACCATGTGAAATCTGCACATCTGCCGGGTGCCAAGGAAGAACTGGACGCGATTGTCGAAGCGACAGCGACGGCTACGAACGCAATCATGACGACCTGTGAAGATATGGGGACGTTGGCGCAGACGCTGGAAACAGAAAAGCAGGACAAACTTAACGCCCTGGTAACGCAGATTTTTGAGGCCTGCACATTTCAGGACATTACCGGCCAGCGTATCCGCAAAGTCTTTAGCGTCCTCGTTGAAATCGAGGGCAAGATCGACAGCATCATGGCTACGCTGGATGACACTGTCGGCCCGCTCAGAATGACAGGTGACTACGAAGAAGTTCAGGCCCGCGTCGATGATGAGAAGAGCCTGCTTCACGGCCCGCAAATGGCCGACAAGGCGATCTCTCAGGAAGAGATCGACAAATTGCTGGCGTCTTTCGACTAAGCACCCGTTTTTCCATCCACTGTAATATGATTATGGACAATTTCTAAAAGGGGAAAAGTCCTTGGAATCCCATGGCTTCGCCTTGTTCTTTGAAGGGC
>CAZUYV010000042.1:0-10444 GCA_964624435.1 uncultured Micavibrio sp.
TGGTGCGGCTCCCCGATGGTCTTTTGGGGTGGGGTCACCTCCCACAATCCTTAACTGGTCCGGTTTATAGGAAGAAGCCCGCGGATTTGCAAGGGTTTTCTCTGCCCGAACCCGGGCCACAAGGTTGCGGACATAACGTTGCTGAGCGGCCAAAGCCTTGTAAAAATCGCGCCACGGACGTGACCGATAGCCATGTTTCCGGGAATTCCGGGCGCTTCTGGCCTTACCGCCCGCGGTTTTCGGCCCCGTGGAGGCTTTCCAAGGCTGCCATGCCCGGATTTTTGCAGCCTGAGCCGCCTTTTGTTCGGCCGTCCATGTCCGGCCACGGCGTTTTGGATTTAATAGTTCGTTTGAAACTTTTGCTTTTTCGGTGCCGTTTTCTTGTTCTTTATAAATCATGTCCCATTATAGGAATATAATCCTGTAATGTCAAGAAAAATGGCGGATTTCAGCGGACGAGCTGACGCCCTGTTTCCCTGTGATTGAAGGTGCCGTCATGAGCCAGCCGAGAAATCGGCCGGATCAGCTGGGCGGCTGGGGACAAAGCCATTTTCATGAAAAGACCGGAAACACCGGCATGTTTGGGACCGACTTCTTCCAGCGCGCGGGCACGGGAATGGGGGAGAGTTTTGTTCATGGGAAGGCCTCCTTATATATAAGAGGTGAGCAGTGAATCCCAATATAGTGCAGCGCAGCATAAGCGGCAAGGGGCAGATTATAAAAAAGGAAGGCTAAGCCCTCCTTTTTTCGCAGATTGATTTAAACGATCATCAGACCTTTTCGACCTGACCGTATTCCAGTTCAACCGGTGTTGCACGACCGAAGATCGAAACGGAAACTTTAAGTTTCGCGCGTTCTTCGTCGATTTCTTCAACCGTACCGGAGAAGGAAGCGAATGGGCCTTCGGCAACGCGGACCTCTTCGCCAATGTCGAAGGAGATCGAGGAGCGTGGTTTTTCAACACCATCTTGCAGTTGTTGCAGAAGACGGGCCGCTTCTTTTTCGCTGATCGGAGCCGGTTTGTTCGCCGCGCCGAGGAAGCCAGTGACTTTCGGTGTGTCCTTGATCATGTGCCAGACGTCATCGCTCATATCGATTTTCGCCAGAACATAACCCGGGAACACTTTGCGTTCCGTGTTGGTTTTCTGGCCGCGTTTGACTTCGACCACTTCTTCAGTTGGAACAAGAATATCTTCAACCCGGTCAGCGAGACCTTTTTTCTTGGCCTTGTCCTTGATTGCCTCAGCAACCTTGGCTTCAAAACCGGAGTAAACGTGCAGAACGTACCAACGCATTGCCATGATAATTATTCCTTCTTAAAATTAGGCGCCAATGCCAAGAACAAGGGAAACCAGATACGCGAGTACCTGATCGGACAGATAGAGGAAGATCGACGCCAGCAGGACCATGATGAACACGGCGATGGTGGACGCGATTGTTTCCTGGCGGGTTGGCCATGAAACCTTCTTGGCTTCGGCTTTAACCTCGCGGAAATATTGCAGTGGTCCGGATCGGGACATTTTAAAACACCTTATGTTTGTTTCGTTTTTCCCAGTGGCTCGTAAGCCCGGGGGGCTTTGGTACGATCCTAAATAGAAGGGAATGGCGATATAAATACAGCAAGCCGCCCCCAATATCCAGCACAAAAATTACCAAGGAACGCAGGAGCTTATAAGATTTAGATTGGTATTTTACGAAGTTTATGGCATATAAATCTCAACAATACCGCTTCAGAGAGATAAAAAACGTGAAATCAACTTTTATGACAGCGTCTATCGGCGCCATTGCCTTGACCGCCTTCACCTTTATGATGACGCAGACGCCGGCAACCCCAGTCACAATACCCACTGCCCCCGATGCGGGCTGCTCCGCGCTTGATGGGCAATTGATGTGGAACACAAAAGCGATCGGAAAAGACGCCTATTTTGAATTGACTGATTTGCTAAAGGAAAAGGCATGTCAGAGTTTTATTCCATGGGAGCGGGAAGCATCAAAGTTCGAAACTTTTGGTGAAGGTGTTTCATCCATGACGTCAGAATGGAAGCCTGCCAAATTCGTCGCCTTCCCAAAACACGAAATGCATTCCCGCCTGTAATTTATTCCACGTCACCGTGAAGCACGCGAGGAATATCGAAGGACTGGAAAGGCGTGTGCCCCACCCCGTCCCAGTGGATCAGTTGGACCCTGATCACGGTTTTTTCGATATGGATGAGGTTATAACCGTTCTTCTGATTGCGAAGTCGGGTTGAGGTGGCGGACGCACTGCCCACCATCACAGGGCCCGAATGCCCCTCTACCTGCGGCAACACGGACGCATGATGAACATGGCCCGTTAGAATCAGATCGACATGTTGATCTTCCAGCGCAAAAAGCAGATCAGTAGAGCCCCAGACAATCGTATCGATGGGGACATTTTCAACATTGATCAGTGGATGGTGGCAAACAAAGATACGCACCTTGCCATTGTCGGCGCCGCGGAAATGATTGTGCGTATCATGCACCTGTGTTTGCGAAACCATACCATTCGCCCAGTTCCAGTGCGGCACAAAGGGCCGCGCCGTGTTGATGCCAACCACAAACACATCGTCGCCTTCATACACATTGTCTGGCATTGGTGCGATGAAATCGCGGTAATTCTTCATCGGATCAAAGAACCGTTTGATCCATTCAAAGCGTGGAATATCGTGATTGCCCGGTACGGTGAAAACAGGGGCCTGAATTTTTTTGATGAATTCCGCCGCCTGTTTAAATTCTTCGCGGCTTCCCACTTGCGTGAAATCACCGCTCAGGATCACAAGATCAGGTTTCCTTTTTTCGATTTCGTTGAGGAAGGCGGCAACAACCAGATCATCGGCCTTACCAAAATGCAGATCGGAGGCATGAAGGATCAGGCTCACGTAGTAAGCTCCATCCTTAAAACAGAAAGAGATTTGTTTTTTACGGAGAATTTCAACGGCGATGTCATTTCCAGCGGTTCCCCATCGAGCGATACCAATATTTTTTCCTGCGGCGCATCGACCATCAGCAAAGGCGTTTCAAAAGAAAACACAGCCTCGTCTTCCTGCCATGTCCCCTGCACCATCTTCATCATCAGGCGCAACCCGTCCATCATATCGGATGGCGCAGCGGAGTAAACCGCGAGTTTTCCATCTTTTAATGTTTCGCGCAAAAACCGTTCGGACGCCACTTCCGGATTGCGGACAAAGCGGTTGTTGGAAACGATCAGGCTGGTGGTTTCGAGTGCAATGGGGGATGCCCCCTCTTCCAGCCGTAATTGCAAGGTTTGCTTATCAATGCCGCCCATGCCACGGGCGATTGTTGTTACGAACCGCGTGAGGGCGCCAATCGTGCTCGCATTCTCATCCCGTATTTCCTCCCGCGCAACCGCACTCTCGGGCACAAGGCCAATCACAGCGCTACACAGGAAGAACCGCTCATTCACGATGCCCAGGTCAATCGTGTCTTCGCGAAATCCCTGCAACCGCGTCATTGTTTCTTCGAAGGTTGGAGCAGAGCCCAGATCCTGCGCCAATAAATTCATGGTCCCCAGAGGCAGTATGCCAAAATGTACGCCGCGCCCCGCCAGATGTTCCGCCGCGCAAACCGCCGTGCCATCACCGCCACCCAGCACCAGGTCAACGTCCTGCGGATTGTGGCCGAGAGCATCGATCGTGGTGCACATATCCTTGGCGTCAACCATATGCAGGGATTGAATCCTGTCACCAAAGGCTTCTTTCAGCATTTCGCCAACCCTGTCTTCACCCAGACGGAGCACAGTGCCACTGAAACGATTGATGATGATGTGTAATTTCTTTTGCATATGAACCCATTCAATAATATAAACAAACACTTAAAGCCGCTTTAAGTTCCGTCTCACCATATTCGCCAAGGAACCTTTTGCGAGGCCATGCTTTGTCTGAGTACGATACAATCGGCAAACGAATTTTTTAGAACATATAAGGTTTCCCCGTGACGATACGCCCTATCCTGCTTGCTTTTTTCCTCCTCGCCCTTTTTGCCGTTCAGGCGCAGGCGCAGTTGCCGAGCGCATCCAAAACAGAAGAAGCAACAACAGAAACCCCTGCTGTTGAAACTGATCCTCTGGAACGCGACACGCCGCGCGGCACGTTGAAAGGATTTCTCGCCTCCGTCTCCGAAGAAAATTTCGAACAGGCATCGCAATATCTGGATCTCAGCGGGCTTTCCCGCGCGCAGCAGGCACGCGGATCCGTCATCGCGCAAAATCTGCAGCGGCTTCTCGACCGTCAGGGCTGGATGTTGCCTGATGGATCCCTGAGCGTCAGCCCCGAAGGAAACAAGGAAGACGAGCTTGAGGCGAATTTTGATCGCGTGGCCGCACTTCGCACCAAAAATGGAGAAATCCCCATCGAAGTGCAGCGTATCACCACCAAGGACAACAAGCAGATATGGCTCTTCGCTTCCAGCTTTGTCGATCAGATACCCGAGCTTAGCAGCACCCTTGAGGAAGCCCCGATTGATAAAATCATGCTCGGCGGTTTGCAGAGTTTTAAAATTCACGGCGCATCATTGGGCCACTGGATTGTCATGCTCGGGCTTTATATTATTGCCTACCTGATTTCAGGGTATATTGTTCGTGCCTTCATCCGCCTTGTTCGCCGCGTCTTCCGTGGCCAGCATGATGCGACCACGCCATCGGAACGTCACCTTATCGATGTTTTTGAAACGCCCCTTAGGCTTTACACCATGGTGTGGATCGCTGCGTTGACTGCTGTCTTCCTCGGCATCTCTGTTATTGTTCGCCATACCTTTATGCCGATTGCCATGGTGCTGGCGTGGGTTGCCATCGGTCTGTTCTTCTGGCGGCTTGTTGACCTTCTGGTCTCTGTCTATGAACGCCGGATGGCACGGCATGGTCGTTATAATATGACGTCGATGTTGTCGTTCGTGCGACGCGCGGCAAAATTCGTTTTTGTTATCATCGTCGCCATCATGATCCTCAGCTCTCTGGGCGTGGATGTGACGGCAGGCCTTGCCGCCCTTGGTATCGGCGGTATCGCCTTGGCCCTCGGTGCGCAAAAGACACTTGAGAACTTTATCGGCAGTCTTTCGATCATCGCCGATCAGCCTTTCCATGTTGGTGATTTCTGCAAGATCGGTGAAGTATCCGGCACGGTCGAAGATATTGGCATGCGTTCCACGAGGTTGAGGACCAATGACAGAACCGTTGTCACAATTCCCAATGGCGATCTGTCCACCCAGCGCATCGAAAACTTTGCACGGCGTACCCGGTTCCTGATCAACCGCACCATGGTTTTGCGATACGATTCAAAACCGGACCAAATTCGCGCATTCGTGGAAAAGGCGACTGCCATTTTCAATGCCACCGACAAAATCGTCAAGGAAGGCACGATGATCCGCTTCCTTGGCTTCAGCAGCAACGGATATGAAGTCCAGATGTGGGCCAATGTCGAAACAGGCGATTACAATGAGTATGTCGCCGTTCAATCCGACATCACCCTGCAAGTAATTGATGCCGCGTGGGAATGCGGGCTTTACTTCGCCATACCATCCCAGACCTTTTTGCCGGCCCGCGACCAGACCGGTGTGCCTGTGGATAATACCGAACAAGCGGCCAATAAATCCGACCTGTGATTTATTAGGGCAGACTGAAGCAAAACTATTTGCAAGAAAGGCGAATAGCCTTACCATCTGATTTGTGCATAGCACCATCAGACGGAGAGATCTCATGAAAACGCGCTTCCTTCTTGCCCTTATTACCTCCACCTGCATCTTGTCGCCAGACGCCTACAGTCAGGAAACCCCGGAAAACCAAGGACGCGAACGTTTGAAGCCCCGTGCCGAGATCAATGCACGCCCCGGAACAGACAGATCGATTTTCATGGGCGAAGTCTGGATGCCCATCGCCCAGAACCCCGAAGAAGGCAATGTCTTATATGGCGACCTTCGCACCAGCGGCGACCGCGACCAGAATTATGAAATGAATGCGGGCCTTGGATACCGAGAAATGGTGAATGATGTGCCCGTACTGGGCGATGGCGTTGCCGGGGTCCATGGCTGGTATGACCAGCGTTTTACCGAGCGTGATTCGGAATTTTCCCAAATAACCATCGGCGGCGAATGGCTGGGCAAGGATTTTGATATCCTCGCGAACGGCTATATCCCCCTCTCCGATGCTGAGACTCATTTCGATGCCAATCCGAATGCCAGCAATTCCGGTTTTTCCGGCACACAACTTCTCGTCAACACCGCCCAGACTGTGAAGGAAGAACCTCTGGCCGGGGTTGATCTTGAACTCGGTGTTCCCTTGACCTTCCTTGAAGGGGACATCGACAGTGTCCGCGTCTATGGGGGCGGGTATCATTTCTGGGGCGATGATGCCGAGTCTGTGACTGGCGGGCGCATACGGTTCAATGCCGATTTGACCAGTGATTTCAGCGTTGGTGCACGCTGGCAATATGATGATGTTCGCAAAAGCCAAGCTTTCTTCGATATCACCGTCCGGTTGCCTTTTGGTAACAAGAAAAGCTATCAGGAGAACGGCCTTTATGCCCGCCTCGATGAAAGCCCCGAACGCGATATTGATATCGTGAGCAACGAAGCCGTGGTTGATAACGGCGTCAACAAGGTTCTTCTCAATACGCGCACCGGCCTAGCGCAGGAAATTTATCACGTCGATAACGCCGCCGCAGGTGGCGGCAACGGATCAGCAGAAAACCCCTTTAATACACTGGCCGCGGCACAGGCAGCAGCCAGCACAGATGACATTATCTATGTCCATCGCGGCAACGGCACAAGTGCCGGGCAGAATGCCGGGATTACACTCGATGATCAGGGCCAGATGCTGATGGGATCGGGCGTGGCCCTAGCTTACGACAGCACGATCTTCCGCACATCGAATGGCAATGCCATTTCGTCGGGCGTGATCGAGGCCGCAGGCCTTGCCCCCGTCATCACCAATGGCGCCGGGAACGGCGTGACCGTTACGGCCGATAATGTCCGCGTACAGGGCCTGACGATCAATGGCGCCACGGGCGATGGCATTGATGTGACCAACGTCAACAATCTGCATTTTGCCAACAACAGCATCACCAATTCCGGTGTCAACGGGATTGGCGGTGTTTTCACCGGCACGACAGGAACTCATACAATTGCCAACAACCTGATCGATGACAGCGGCCAAGATGCCGTGGATTTTGTGTATAACGGCGCCAGCAACAACACGCTGAACGTTTCCAGCAATACAATGGACGACAATACCGCCAATGCCGTGTTCGTTCGTACCAATGGAACAACCACACTCGCTCTCAATGCCGATGGAAACACTGTGACTGATACGAATGCCGCCGACGCCAACAATTTCGATATTGGTCGCGGTATCTGGCTCTATGGTGCAGACAATTCCGTCAGCACTGTGCAAATCAGCAATAACAGCTTTGATCGCAACCGCGGTGAGAGCGTAGAACTAGAAGCACGCGATGGGATAGATTCGAAAATCTACGGCGTGATTGAAAACAATGTTTCCGACAATGCCTTGCACAGCGTGACCACGGGTGCCAATAACACTCACTTCTTCACCGAAGCGCATGCGGGGGGAAATATCGGGGATTCCACAAACCGTTTTATTATTCGAAACAATACGGCAACGAATGGGTCCGAAGAAGGCATCGTGACCAAATCGGTCGGCGGGGTCAGCTATGCCGAGAGCTATGGCAACACGACCGTCGGCAACGATGATGGGCAGGAAGTCCGTAGCCAGGGCGGTGGTTATTCTGACACAATCTTCCATGACAATATTTCGTACAACAACCGCGAGAGCGGCATTCAGGTTGATACGGTCACCGATACCGGTGAAACCCATGCCCATGTTTATAACAACCAGCTTTACAACAATCTGGGACAGGGTCTTTTCATCGGCTCTATTTCCAACGGGACAGCAGGAACAGTTTCCAATCCCGTCATTGCCGAAAACAACAATATCTATGGCAACACGCTGAACGGCATCATTGTCAAATCGAACAATGGAACCGGGCACGCCTATACCACCATCCGTGACAACAATATTCATGATGGTCCGGGTAACGGTATGCAGATCGAGGGCGGCAATGGCAACACCCTCAATGCTACTGTATCCAATAACCAGATCACTGATCATGCACAGCGCGGCATTATCATCCTGAACCGCCAGACATCGCATATGCATCTGGACATCAATGACAACATCATCGATACGGCGGCAACGCAGGGTATTTATGTCGATGGGCGTGAAACATCCGTTACGCAGGCCGATTTCGATGGCAATACCATCCAGAATATCACCGGCGATGGGATGGAGTTTTCCACCCAGAACGAAAGCGGCGTGACCGGCAGCGTCACCAACAATATTATCAGCAGCAACACGGATCAGGGCCTGTCCTTCTCCGTTCGCGGAACGGATACCGGGGCGGATGTCGATACAATCGGCGGATATTATGGCGCGAACGGCGCCCCGGTTATTGTTTCCGGCAACAGGATTTCCGGCAGCACCAATAACGGGATCGAAATCCGGTCGTCAGAGGCCAACGGGGTTGGTTATTTCCGGTTTAACAACAACCAGATCGTCAACAATACCGGGCGCGGTGTGAACATCAACGAATTCGACAGTACCACCGCCCAGAACAATATCATCGCCGATTTTGGCGGCGGGACACAAGGCGCGACGGGCGGAAATTCCATCTACGATAACGGCGGCATTAATGCCTATTACAACCCCGATATCAATGGAACCGCACTTAAGGCCGAAAACAACTGGTGGGGTCAGGATGCCGATCCATCGACGTTTGATGAAACTTATGACAGCGATGGAGCGAATGAGACTGGCGGGGCCAACGGCGGAACGGTTGATGCCAACCCACGCCTGAGCACAGCACCATAATCTAGAATTTCATTTTGACGCCGAGAGAAACCGAGTGATTGCGGTCTTCGCTGGAGAACGATCCGTCATAGCCCAGATAGCCACGCGTTGATTCTTCAAGGCCGATATCAAGCCCAACGCCGACAACAGCCGCATCCCGGGCAATCTCGCTGCCTTTCACGAGGAACGGAGTCGTGCCACCTTCAAAACGCATCCGGGAATCAGATTCGAGATCACCGTAATTGTGATTCCAGCCCACACTTCCTTGAATGTTCAGCTCACGATCACCATACATCGTGAAATTCTTCCCGACACGAACACCAAGGCGGTGACCCGGTATTGTTTTTGAAATGCCCTCAACATCCAGATTGGCGGCACCGCCATCCGTTTCGCGGTAACCATCAATCGTGCTGTGTTGTACATTCAAGCCTGCAAAAGGTTCAACGGCGACATCGTAATAGGTGAAGCCATAACCCGTTTCGACAAACGCGGCGGCGGCATAGCCTTCGGTTTCTCCCCGCGCTGTCTCATCAAATCCCGTGAAGGCGATATGGCGCGTTGTATCGATATCCTGATAGCTGCCCATGACGCCGCCCGATACACGCCAGTTGGAATCAACAAAATAACTGCCGTAAAGGCCGCCATGCCAGCTTTCTATATCGCTGTTGGCACCTTGCGTATCGGTATAGACTTCGCCGCGTTCCCATCCGCCAAAGGCACCGATGTAAGATTTTTTACCCAGCGGCATGTCGGCACCCACCAGCATTCCAGCGCTGTTGCGTTCCTGACTTGGAGCCGTGCCCATATTATCCGTCTCACCAACAGATCCGAAGACTTGCGTCCATACATTACGGTTTCCTTCAACCGCGGCCAACGCGCCACCGGCCGCCGGTTCCAGCACTGCAAAACTTTGTTCACGCACATCGTATTGACCGATGTTGTTACCCGCGAGAGCCATACGATCTTCCCCAACAGTCGCCGAAGGCATGAGGGTTTGCACGCGGCTTGCAATTGTACCCATCACCATGGCTCCAGATGTCAGGCTGGCACTGGCAAGGCCCGTATTGTGCTCGCCCGACAACGTATCAAGAGCCTGGGGGGCCTCTGCCGTCGAAAGATTGGCGAAGGCATCATACAAATCGTTCCCCATGCCCAGGCTTTCCACGGCATCGGCCACACCCTTCTGTATTTCATCGGAGCCTGCTTCGGAAAAACTCGTACCATTGCGCGCCAGCGTCAATCCGACACTCGTGGCGGTGTAAGTGAGCGTTGGTGACAGGAACATCATGTTGCTGTTTACGCCAGTGAAGGTTCCCGTGCGGCTGGCCCCTTGCAGAATCGTATAATTGGTGGAGTTGCCATAGGTTCCGGCAGTGGCGAGCACATTAACCGTACCGCCATTGATTGTAATGGCACCAGTCGCGATTGTCCTGTCGCTATTGCCAGCATCATCAACTTCGACATCGTAAATCGAGCCATTGTTAAAGGTGATGCCACCATTCACATTGATGGTACCGATGGAATTTCCGGGCGCCAGTGTGCCGTTGTTGG
>CAZUYV010000043.1:0-10101 GCA_964624435.1 uncultured Micavibrio sp.
AGAAATTCGATGATCTGTGTGAGGATGTGGAAGAGCCGGGGATTGAGGCGTTGTCCCGCCTGTTTGATGATAACCCGGAAGCCTTGAGCCATTTCAAAAATCTTGCTGAACAGGCACAACGCGGCCTGCACGATTCCATAGAATTGAAATCGATCAATGCCGGGCGTGAACGTTGGTTCATTGTATCGGCCCAACCTGTTGCAGGATGGGCGGGGTTCGTGCACTGGCGCATTGACGATGTGACGCATCAGCGCGAAATTGACCGCACCATTCGCGAAGAACGTGAGAAGCTAATCGATTTTACCGACAATGCTCCGGTTGGATTTTTCAGTGTTGATGAAGCCGGCCGGTTTGTTTTTGTCAATGCAACTTTTGCCCGCTGGCTCGGCGAAGATATCATTACGCTGCTTAGAGAAGGGAAACTTCATTCTTATATAGAGAGCCCACCCTTAACAGCCGCTGCCTATGACATCACGGAAAAAGGCGGTACGCGGCAGGTTGCCGAGATCATGATGAAGGGTGTGGGTGGCCGCACCTTCCTCGCATCGTTCAACCAGACGGTGGTGTTCGAAGATGACGGGCGTGTCCGGACACGCGGTGTTGTTCACGACCTGACATCCGAACGCGAAATGCGCCAGGCGCTACAGGCATCGGAAGATAGATTCCAAAGATTCTTCGAAGAGGCACCGCTCGGCATCGCCCTGATCGGCGCCGATGGCAATGTGCAGGATTGTAATGTCGCTCTGGCCAATATGCTGGGCGGTGATATCGCCTCGATCGAAGGCAAAAATTTCAACGCGCTGGTCACGGGCGATAACCGTGAGGCTGCGCTGTCCGCCCTTTCACAAATCGGGCAGGGGCAGCAACTGCCGGGACCGATTGAAATTATCTTGCAAGGCCGCAAGAGCGCGCCGGTCCAGATGCATGCGCGTAAGATGAAGGGCACGGACAATATTGTTCTCCACTTCCTCGACCTGACAGAACAAAAGCGCCTTGAGGCGCAATTCGTGCAATCGCAGAAAATGCAGGCGATTGGCCAACTTGCAGGCGGCGTTGCGCACGATTTCAACAATCTTCTCACCGCCATCATAGGGTTCTGCGATCTTCTTCTGCTCCGTCATAAGCCGGGCGATCCATCGTTTGGCGATATCATGCAGATCAAGCAGAACAGTAACCGGGCGGCGAATCTTGTGCGTCAGTTGCTGGCCTTCTCCCGTCAGCAGACGTTGCGACCAAAAGTGCAGGATGTTACTGACATTCTTATCGAAGTCTCGCATCTACTGCGTCGCCTGATCGGGGCGAATATTGAACTTGATCTTGTCCACGGTGTTGATCTCGGCCTTGTGAAGGTTGATGTGGGGCAGATGGAACAGGTTCTGATCAACCTTGCCGTCAATGCCCGCGATGCGATGGCGCAGGGAGGCAAACTCACGATTGCCACGCAGAGATTTGAAAACGCCGCGCCACAAAAGGCTGGGGATGATGAGTTGCCCGTTGGCAAGTGGGTGCGTATCGATGTGACCGATACGGGCCACGGTATTCCCGCCGATATCCTCGCGCGGATTTTCGAACCGTTCTTCACAACCAAGGATGTGGGGCAGGGGACCGGCCTCGGCCTCGCCACCGTTTACGGGATCATCCGCCAGACCGGTGGTTATCTGCATGTCGATTCATCGGTGGGGATCGGTACGACCTTCTCCATCTACCTGCCATATCTGTCCGAGCATGAAGCAAAAGCCGAGATAGATACGCGCAAGGTGGAGGAGGAAACCACGGCGGACCTCACCGGCACTGCACGCATCCTTCTCGTCGAAGATGAAGATGCGGTGCGGACATTCTCAACCCGCGCGCTTACCAACAAGGGGTATGAAGTGATCGGTGCGGAAAGCGGGGAGGCGGCGCTGTCGCTGCTCGAAACACAGGATATAAAATCCATAGACCTTATGATTACCGATGTGATGATGCCGGGAATGGATGGCCCAACCATGGCTGCGAAGATTCGACTCACCAGCCCGGACCTCAAAATCATTTTTATTTCCGGCTATACTGAAGATCGCCTGAAAGACCATATGGGAAAAAATATTTACTTCCTGCCCAAGCCATTCACGCTCAAGCAACTGGCCGCGAAGGTGAAAGAGGCGCTGGAAGAATAGGGCTATATATCTTTTTTAAGTTGGGCAGTTGCTGCATATCCAACTACAAGATTCTTAATAGATTCATGTAATTTAGGATCGTTTGAAGATTTTTCTAGAAAAGCCCTGCTTAATCCCAGTTTTTGCAATTCAGTGTCTGTAACGTGAACATCCCAAGTCAATCTTAAACTATTGTTGGGAAGCTTATGAACTTGAAGTTTATTTGCTTCACGCTCTTGTAACTTATCTTGCATACGTGATTTAGCCTTTTCTAAAGGGCGACTATAGTACGTGCTGGCAAAGATATCTAATTGCCCAAGTTCAAACCCTTGGGAATGAACTAAGGCTTGTAAAATATTGGCGCTTTGATCCCCTATATAAAATTGAGATAAATTTTTGCGATGTATTTTCTGAATTACGTCTCCCATAGTTTCGCACGCACCAAGTTGTGGCTCCTGCAATCTAAAGCAAATCCTGCCTGCAATGAATCGCGCTGACCTCATGCTAATTTGGGGGGCAATAGAGGATATTCTTTCTGGCGTGATAAAAGCATCAACCTTATCAAACAAAATCATATAATTCGGTTCAGTCATTGTTGGATGCCTCACTAAGTCGTTTAAAACATATTTTTTTATTTATGTAAAAAAATATTTTGTTCTTTTTTTGTTCTTTTGTGTTGACGATGAGAACAAACAGGGTACAGTGGTAACACAATATCACTGCGTATAAGGCTTCCGCCTTCATTGAAACCCTTCTTAACCTGTGCCAGAAAAGGACAACAGCATGTCAGTTACACCATTCAAAAAGGACGATTCCATGGACAAGATTAGCGCTTCCGACAAGAACAAAGCCCTTGAGGCCGCCCTGACCCAGATCGAACGGGCCTTTGGCAAAGGTTCGGTGATGAAGCTGAACGGGGAATCGAATGTTGAAGTGGAAGTAATTTCGACTGGTTCTCTCGGTCTCGATATCGCCCTTGGTATCGGCGGTCTCCCACGCGGACGTATCACTGAAATTTACGGGCCGGAAAGCTCTGGTAAAACAACACTCGCGTTGCAAGTCATTGCGGAAGCGCAAAAGGCTGGTGGTACCTGCGCGATCATCGATGCCGAACATGCGCTCGATCCCGGTTATGCCAAGAAACTCGGCGTTAATCTCGACAATCTCCTGATCTCGCAACCTGATGCCGGAGAGCAGGCGCTGGAAATCGCCGACACGCTGGTTCGCTCCAACGCCGTTGATGTTCTGGTGATCGACTCTGTGGCCGCCCTTGTGCCGCGCGCCGAACTGGAAGGGGAGATGGGCGACACCCATGTTGGTTTGCAAGCTCGTTTGATGAGCCAAGCCCTTCGTAAAATTACCGGTTCGATTTCCAAATCCAACTGCGTTGTGATCTTCATCAACCAGATCCGTATGAAAATCGGCGTGATGTTCGGCTCGCCTGAAACAACGACGGGTGGGAACGCCCTGAAATTCTACGCCTCTGTCCGTCTTGATATCCGCCGCATTGGTTCCATCAAGGAACGTGAAACGGTTGTCGGGAACCAGACACGGGTAAAGGTCGTGAAAAACAAAATGGCACCGCCATTCCGTCAGGTCGAATTTGACATTATGTACGGCGAAGGGATTTCCAAGACAGGGGAGATCGTCGATCTCGGTGTTAACGCCAACTTTGTCGAAAAATCCGGCGCCTGGTTCTCGGCCGAGGGTGAACGTATCGGTCAGGGACGTGAGAATGCGAAGACCTATCTGCGCGATCACCCTGAGATGATGGCGACTCTTGAAGCCAAAATCCGCGGAAGCGCGGGCGTGGTGGCAGAAGTGATGCTGGTCGGGCCTGAAACACCGGAAGAGGCAGCGGACGCTGTTGCCGAAGCACCGGAAGCAGAAGCGGCAGCGCCTTCTAAATCCAAGAAAAGCGCGAACTAATATCTAGAATTCAATCTCCTTCGGATTGCTTTAAAACCCTCCATCCCCCCATGGAGGGTTTTTTCCATCAGGTGATCGGCCATTTGGAAATCTGGTCGGCGATGCGGGTTGGCTCGGGCAGACGGTATTTTGTCAGGCAGCGTTGAACGATATTTAAGGCGCTCTCTTGCGATATGCGGTGCCCGCTGGAAACAAATAACGGATTGCATTTTTCCTTGCTGCGCAGGACATGACCAATCAGTTCACCTTTGTCCATCAATTCCGACATGGCTCCTTTATCCGAGGCGGGTTCCAGATATTTTCCGGTGAGGCGTTTTTTGGCCACACCGATGGCGGGCAATTTTGTGACCACGCCCAGATGCGCGGCGATTCCCAGGCGGCGAGGGTGGGCAACACCTTGCCCGTCCACCATCAACAAATCCGGTGTCTGCGGCAGGCAGGATAATGCCTCTAAAATCGCCGGGATTTCGCGAAAGGATAAGAGGCCCGGCACATAAGGAAAATTTGTGGGATAAAGAGCCGTGATAGATGTTTGCAGCTCAAGTGTTTCCGCATCCAGTAAAACCACGACGGCTTTGTTGAGATTCCGCACCATGTCGTAACCAGAATCAATTCCTGCGATAGTTTTTATTGTCCCGAAATCATCCTTTAGCACAACCTGATGACGCAGATCATTTTGCAAAGCGATGGCAGCATCAACCTCGCTTTGCAGTTCCAGTGGAATATCATGATGGTGAAAACGTGCCCATGCCATGATAGAAATATAAGACAGCATGCCCAAAAAACAAAAGGCCGGAAAACCCGGCCTTTTTAATCTTAATCACGATCTAAATTGCGGCCGTGCCGCTTGGGATCAAAGACTGCGATTTCCCGCTCCCGTAGACGGTCGATTAATCGGCCTTCATGTCCCTTGTCATCTGGGCCATTCATTGCCATTTCAAATCGCTGACGCAAGGCAAAACGGCTTGCTCTGAGAGCCAGTGGCATATCATCAAATTCCATGTCATTTCCCCTTCTATGGCTTGATGGGGACGATGTAGCAAAAAGGAAGCGGCTATAGCAAATAAAATGCGAAGTTATTCACTGTCATTGCGCAGAACGCGCTGTTTCTGGCGGTTCCAGTCGCGCTGCTTGATGGTTTCACGCTTATCGTATTCTTTCTTGCCCTTGGCCAGCGCGATTTCCAGTTTGGCGACACCCTTGGCATTGAAATACAGCTTGGTCGGAACGATGGTGTACCCATCCCGCTGAGCCGCGCCAATCAATTTGTGAATCTGGCGGGCGTGGAGCAGAAGTTTGCGCGGACGGCGCGGCGCATGTTGCAAATGTGGGCCGGCTTGCTGATATTCCGGGATATGGGCATTGAGCAGCCAGAGCTCACCACGTTTGGGCGCGATGTGCGATTCCTGCAGACCTGCCTGACCGTGCCGCAACGATTTGACTTCGGTGCCCGTCAGGACAATTCCTGCCTCAGTTTTGTCTTCTAAAAAATATTCAAAATGCGCCTTGCGGTTGTCCGAAATCGTGACATCCGTTGAGAGAAGCTGGTTCTTTTTGTCTTTCTTAGCCATGGGCGCGTAATGTGGCGGCTGGCGCACCGGAAAGCAAGCCCGCAAATTCAAGGGCGGCATCGACCTGTGTCCGCGCTTCTTTGCTAGCCTTGACCAATGGCAGGCGGACTTCATCGGAGCCAAAACCAAGGCGGGAGGCTGCATATTTCACAGGTGCGGGGGATGTTTCGCAGAACAGAGCCTTGTGCACCGGGGTTAGAAGATCGCGCGCTTCCGCCATCGCCTTCAAATCACCGGTGGCCCAAGCATCCTGCATTTTTGCGCAGAGGGCAGGGGCGATGTTCGATGTGACAGAGATGCAACCATGACCGCCTTGGGCAAGGAAGGCTGTGGCCGTGTCGTCATTGCCAGACAACTGGCAGAATTTATCACCTAGGCGGTTTCGGATCAAAATCGGGCGGCCGAGGTCAGGCGATGCTTCTTTTACACCAACAATGCGTGGGAATTCTTCGGCAAGGCGGCACATCGTATCGATGGACATGTCGATGACACTACGACCCGGGATATTGTAGATGATGATGGGCAGTGTCGAGGATTCATGAATGGCTTTGTAATGTTGATACAAACCTTCCTGCGATGGCTTATTATAATATGGTGTGACGATCAACACGGCATCAGCACCATCTTTTTGCGCCTGTGCAGTGAGGGCAATAGCTTCGCGGGTGGAGTTTGATCCTGCGCCCGCGATGACGGGGATGCGGCCATTTGTAATTTCAATGCAGCGTTTCACCACGGCGTGATGTTCGTCATGGGACAGGGTCGGCGATTCACCGGTGGTGCCGACAGGGACGAGACCATCCGTGCCACACTCGATTTGCCACTCGACTAGCTTCTCGAACGATTTCCAGTCAATCTCGCCGCCGGAAAACGGAGTTATCAACGCTGTAATCGATCCTTTGAACATTTTTTACTCGCCCATCTTAAAATTGTTGTAAAGTCATAGAATACAGACAGATTACAGATTTATCGAAATACTGGCAAGGTCAGATGATACGGCGTTTTTACATGGTTATTATGGTGATTTTTGTGGGTGCCGTGATGGCATTGCCCGCGATTGCCCAGCCATCAAAAAATTTTGGTGGGACGGAAACCACAACATCCGGTAACAATCCTATCAATTCTCGCCCGGCGCAGGAATGGCTGCGCTATTACAAGGGTGATAGCGGCGCAAGCTTTTCCAGCGTATCGCGTTTTATCAAGGCTCATCCGGATTTCCCGGCGCAGGATCGTCTCCGCCGTGAAGCCGAAATGGGCATGAATTTGAATATGCCGGACACCGATATCCTCGCATGGTTTTCGGTGAACCCGCCGCAGACGACCAAGGGTATGAAATTATTTGCGGGAGCGATGCGTCGCGCCAATCTTCAGACCGAAGTTAAAAAAGAAGTGAATGCATGGTGGGCGCGTTCTTCTTTGTCGCGGTCGGATCAGCAAGAAGGCTATGCCGCATTCAAGGATGTGTTGACCCGCGCTGCGGATCAGGATCGTCTGCGCATGCTGATTTTCAAAGAACAATATACCAATGCTCGTGCTCTTGCGGCCTCATTGGGCTCGGGTTACACAGCGCTGACCGAAACACGCATTGCATTGCGGACAGGAAAGGGGAACGCAAATGCCTCAATCCGCGGTGTCCCATCATCGTTGATGAATGATGAAGGGCTGTTGTTTGATCGGTTGAAATTCCGCCGCAAGCAGGAGAATAATGCTGGTGCGATTGAAATTCTCAATCTCTCTCCATCCTCCGATAAAATGTACGATGCCGAAGATTGGGGCAAAGAGCGCGGTATTATTGCCCGCCGCCTCTTCGAGGAAGGTAAATACCAGCAAGCCTATAAACTATCGGCCAATCATAAAATTAAAGACGGTCCGGGCTTTTCCGCCAATGAATGGATGGCTGGTTGGCTCGCGCTTGAATATCTGAACGAGCCCTGGAAGGCGTTCGAGCATTTCGAACGGCTGTATCACAATGTTGAAACACCGATCAGCCTGTCACGCGCCGCCTATTGGGCCGGGCTTGCCAGTGAAGGATTGAAACATCCTGAAGTGGCGCAGAAATGGTATAATGTCGGGGCGAAATATAAGACTACCTTCTACGGTCAGTTATCTGGACAAAAACTTGGCAAACCCGGCGGCGTTCAATATTCCGGAGCAAGCGCAACGGCAGCGCTAAAGACAAATGCGCTGGCACAAGGGGCGAAGTGGCTGAAGGCGAACGGGCATAAAGGCGAAGCCTCGATGTTCCTGTCCAAGATGATCGAAAATGCCAAAACGCCGGGCGATTACGCCGCCGTCGCGGAGGTTGCCAACAATATTGGGATGAAGAATATAGGTATTAAGGCCGCGCAGGAATGTGAAAAGACGACCGGGGTATCTCTGGTCAGTCTGGCCTTCCCCAAGGTTGAAAAATATCTCGGCAATGTCGATTTCGTGGAATGGGCTTTGGTTCATGCCTTGATCCGGCAGGAAAGCCGTTATGACGATCAGGCGGTGAGTTCGGCCGGTGCCCGCGGTCTCATGCAGCTAATGCCCGGGACCGCCAAGGAAGTTGCGAAGAAGGCTGGGATGTCGCACCAGACCACTTGGCTGACGTCGAAACCCGCACACAATGTTGCACTCGGTTCCCGCTATCTTAAAAAAATGCTCGACAGATATAATGGAAATTACGCGATGGCGCTTGCGGCCTATAATGCCGGGCCGGGCCGTGTTGATCGATGGGTGACCGAGATTGGTGATCCGCGCAATCCCAAGGTCGATTTGATCAATTGGATCGAAATGATCCCGATTTATGAGACCCGTAATTACGTTCAACGTGTTCTGGAAGGCACGGAAGTGTATCGCCAGATTCTGGCCGCGAATAAGGGCCAGCCGGGTGATATACATCTCGCGGCGAGAAACCGATAATCGCAATCTGATTTGCATTCTGCAAAGATCCGCAGGATGCAAAAACCAAAATCCTTTAGTTACAAGCGCTTCACTGTGGCCGATCTTTTGCAGTGTTCTCCCTGAAGAGGGAGGGACGTTCCATGAATATTGTGATTGCCGATGCCCACGCACTATGCCGTGAGGCGTTAGAAAATTTTATTAAACATGCCGATCAGGACATGGTCGTCAGGGGGGCTGGAGATTATGCCGGCCTGATGAATTTATTGAGCGGTAAGAATGCTGATATCCTACTGCTTGACCCGCATCTTCCGGGCCTCCCCATGATTGAGGATTTTTCTGAGGTTGGTCTGGTTAACCCGGCAATGCGCGTGGGGTTGATGATATCCGATATGGAAGATCTCAATGATATACCACATGATAGCGCCGACGGAATGTTTCCCAAGACACTCAGTAGTAAGGCCTTCTTGCAAGGGATATATCAGGTTCTTGCCGGCGAGAAGTTTATGCCGGATAGTCAGTCGTTGCTGAGTTATGCTGAGACGACCGATCATTCCCCGCGCAAAAGCCCTGATGATTTTCACCTGACTCAACGGGAAAAGCAGGTGATGTCTTATCTCGTACAGGGAGCAACGAACAAGGATGTTGCTCGTGCACTTGATTTGCAGGTCGTGACTGTAAAACTGCATGTTCGCGGTATCTGCCGAAAGATCAACGCCAAGAACAGAACCCAGGCCGCCCTGATCGCCAAGGAAAACGGGTGGGATTTATGAAGGCGCAGATCGTAAGCGGATTGCCTTTTGGGCGTCGGACGAGTAGGCTTTGCCGATGCAGCAGGCCTCCACTATCGAACCACAGGGATGGATGATCAATCCCCAGACCCAGACCATTATGAAGGTTCTGGGTGGCAACGCTGAACCGTATCAAGCTTTGTTCGTCGGTGGTTGTGTCCGTAATGCCCTTTTGGGAAAGAACATTACCGATATTGATATCGCAACGATCCACCGTCCCGACAAAGTGATGCAAATTCTTCTGGGTGCCGGTATTCGCGCCATTCCCACAGGGTTGGAACACGGGACAGTGACGGCGTTGCTGGATGATACGACATTCGAGATAACAACCCTGCGCCGCGACGTTGAAACCGATGGTCGCCATGCCGTAATCGCCTTTACCGACAAATGGGAAGAAGACGCGCAGCGTCGTGATTTCACAATCAATACACTTCTGGCATCGCCCGATGGAAAGATATTCGATCCGACGGGGCGAGGGCTTTCCGATTTAAAAGAACACCATGTGATTTTTGTCGGTGAACCTGCGCAGCGCATTGCCGAAGATTATCTTCGTATCCTGCGTTATTTCCGTTTTCACGGTCAGTATGGGGAAGGTGCGCCCGATACGGCGGCGCTCGAGGCTTGCAAAACCCATGCGGAAAAGATCAAGAAGTTATCTAAAGAACGCGTTACGCAGGAATTCTTTAAAATCCTGACTCTGCCGAACGCTGCCGAGATTCTGGATCTGATGCACAGTGTTGGTGTTATGGACGGCATCCGGGTTAAAACGTACAACACAGGTAAGATGGAACGTTTTTG
>CAZUYV010000044.1:0-10076 GCA_964624435.1 uncultured Micavibrio sp.
CGCGGGATGGAGCAGCCCGGTAGCTCGTTAGGCTCATAACCTAAAGGTCGTTGGTTCAAATCCAGCTCCCGCAACCAAGGAAGACAATAACTTAGCCGCCCTCAGGGGCGGTTTTGTTTTTTCCGTTGCCGCACCCTTGCCGCAGTTTAAAACTAAAGAAACTCGCCCAGTAGCGGGTTCAGGTGAATAATCTTCTGCTTCGTTGTTTTTGCCATCGCTTCGGCTACTAAAAGGCGATGGCAGCAATCGGGGGAATGCTCAAAACATAGCAAGCAGGCCGGAACTTCTTGAGCAACTCTATTGGCCTCGGCCAAATCACGCTGGGCTTCTTCGGTTTTTAAATGTTGTCCAAAGATGCGTTCCAGCTCGGTCTTCTGACCTTTTCGCGCAGCGAGGCGGCCTTCTGCGGGGGTGCCTAGTCCTTTAAGACCTATATAATTTATATTTTGTTCTGCAAGGAATGAGGCGAGCTTATTTTTAGAAAAACCAGGTTTGCGAGAGAGGGGAACAGCACGAACATCCAACAAGGTCCGGATACCGCTGGATCTGAGCATCTTGATCAAGGCATCTACCGTGCTGTCCTGATATCCTATCGTGTAAATGGGTTTCTTCATAATAACAAATGTTTGACGTATGGGTTTATTAATGAGTTTCCTATTTTAGCGCTGCGGGATCTTTAAAAAACGGATCTGTGTGCCTTCCCTGATAATCGTCATCAATCTTACGGATTTTTTCTTCGCCGCGTTCGTCAACCTTTAGAAGGATGGCATCAATTTTGGCCTCCATGCGGTCATCTCCCTCTTTGGATTGTGGGGAACCCACATGGAGCAGAATTGCGAGGCCCGCGACTTGCCAGATAAGCTGTAGAAATTCTGACTGCCAGTTTTCAAACGTATCCCGTAACATTTCAATAGTATAGGAAGCCGTTTCTATTGGCTGCGTATGTGCCTGCTGTTCATTAACATAGGCATACCAGCCGAATACCCAATGTCCGCTTAAGGAAATAAGGAAGAGGGCCGCAGTGACCCAAAAGAATCCATAATTTTTAAAAATAGAATCTTTCATTTTTATGGGTTCATAACGACTTTGATGCAGCCGTCTTTCTTTTCCTTAAAGGTTTTATAAGCGTCAGGACCATCTTCCAGTTTCAGCTTGTGCGTGATGATGAAGGACGGATCGATCCGGTCATCCACCACCATTTCCAGCAGTTCATCAAGGTATTTTTGAACATGGGTCTGGCCGGAACGCAGGGTGAGGCCCTTCTGCACAATCGCCCCCATTGGGAACTTGTCGATATAGCCGAAATAGACACCGGGAACAGATACGCGGCCGCCGGGTTTGACAACCTTGATGATTTCGCGCAGAACATGCGGACGGTCTGTGGCGAGGCCAACACCGGCCTTTACACGATCTACCACCGCATCGACGCTGCCAAGACCATGTGCCTCAGCACCGACAGCATCTATCACGGAATCAGGACCTTTACCCTTAGTGAGTTTGTTGATTTCCTCAAACACATCACATTCCATGAAATTGAGTGTCTCCGCTTTGCCTTTCATTTCCGCCATGATGAGACGTTCTTCCACGTGGTCGATGGCGATAACCTGTCCAGCACCCTGCAGCCATGCACTTTGAATGCACATCTGACCCACAGGGCCGCAGCCCCAGACGGCAACCGTATCGCCAGGTTTGATGTCGCAATTTTTGGCAGCCATCCAGCCGGTCGGGAAAATATCGCTAAGGAAAAGAACTTTATCATCGGGAATGCCCGCAGGTATTTTCGTGGGACCGAAGTCGGCATTTACCACACGGACATATTCCGCCTGGCCGCCAGAAAACCCGCCTAGAAGATGGGTATAGCCGTAAAGACCGGACGTTTTACGCCCAACCGCTTTTTCTTCCTTTTCCCAATCGGGATTGGAGTTTTGGCAGAAAGAGGATAGTTTTTGTTCACAATATTCGCAATGGCCACAGGCAATAACGAAAGGGACAACGACCTTGTCGCCAACTTTGTGTTTTTTAACGCTTGCGCCGACTTCGACAACTTCACCCATAAATTCATGGCCAAGGATGTCGCCTTTTTCTATTTCCATGGCATAGGAATTATACAAATGAAGGTCTGAACCACATATGGCTGTGCTTGTTACCTTGACGATCATGTCCGTCGGTTCTTCGATAACAGGATCAGGAACTGTATCGCATTGCATGTTGTAGCGGCCGTGCCAGACGAGGGCTTTCATTTGTTTTTCCTTTGATATGATGAGCCATACCAACCTTCCGTAAGATGTATCGTTCCGCAGCTTACGAATAGAAAAACACCGCCGTGGTTTTGCGGCGGTGTTTTTATCAGAAAATATTTTATTAAGCGGCTTTTTGCATGGCTTTGTTGTTCGCCTGTTTATCAGCAAGGGCGGAAAGATCCTGGTCCGTCTTGGTTTCCTGCGCCAGTGTCTGGCCAAGAAGCTTCGCAGCATCTTTCATGCCCAGAAATTCGGCCCACCGTGTCAATGTGCCGTAACGAGCCATTTCATAATGTTCGACAGCTTGGGCTGCCGCGACAAGACCGGCGTCGAGTGCTGGAGAGCCTTTAAATTCTTCCATGATCTCATCGCCTTCTTCGAGAATACCATCGATGGCCGGACATGTTTTGCCTTGCGGACGTTTTCCCAGAATTTCAAAGACCTGCTCCAGGCGGTCAATCTGACCTTCTGTCTCGTCGTAATGTTTCTCGAAAGCGGCAGTCAGTTTTTCAGAGTCGGCACTTTTGGCCATCTTCTTAAGACCTTTAAGAATTTTTTTCTCAGCATAATAAATGTCTTTAAGGCCATCGTGGAACAAATTGTCCAAATTTTTGACTGTCATGATTTTCTCCTTGAGTTATTGATTGCACGTCAAACAAAAGATCTGACGTTGTAGTTCCGTTAGGTCTTATGCAGCTTGTGCCAGGATTTCCACTGGCACCATGCCAACTTCCATAGTGGGGCTCAGAACTTTTGACAGTTCCATACGAGCACGGGACAAGCGGGAACGAACTGTACCAACCGGGATGTTTAGAAGATCGCTGGTTTCCTGATAGGAGATACCTTTTACACAAACCATGATAAGAATTTCGCGGTGTGTTTCCGAAAGGTTTTCCATGGCTTTTGAAAGTTGTTTCACTTCCAGTTTGTCTTCTTGTTCCGGTGCAACTTTTTTAGAATTGATTGCCAGTTCTGGATCATATTGCGAACCAAATTTTACTTTGCGTCGATATTCCGTGACAAAAAGGTTGTACATGATCCGTGAAGTCCACGAAAAGAGATTGGTATCATCCAGATAATAGGTTTTCTTTTCGAGTGCTCTAAGCAATGTCGATTGCAGAAGATCTTCTGCCTCGGTTTTGTTGCGCGTGAGCTTTAAACCGAATTTTTTCAGTTTAGGCATTTCAATCAACAGCTGATTGTTTGTAAACATGATTATCTCCTTGGGTTCCCAAGGAAGTTATCTTGTTATTGTATGTCTTTAAGCACACTCTTGTTTCAGTTGCGTAACATTCATTAGCTGTAACCGATTATTGGAAGTAAATCGGTCCTTATTGGAAGTGAAACAAGATATTTCTCAAATTGTTTTTATTTGTGGGACGAAAAGGCTCGCCAAACATTGGTAGGGTCAACCCTAAATGAAATGAGACAACATGACCAATCCTTCCCAACAAAATGAAAAAAAACCATTCTCCAATGATGAAGTAAGAAGCGCTAAGCAGGATGGCTCCCCGGAAATGCCAGATTCAAATGAAGAATCTGAAGAAGCTGGTAATGAAGCCGAAAGTGAAGACGATTCCGAAGAAGATGCAGAATCTGAGAACGAAAGCAAACCTGCTCATCAAATATAAATTTTAGACAGCGCCATTTTGGCGCTGTTTTTAATTGGAACTATGGAGCGGCGGAGATGATTGGCTAGGCTCACCCCAAACAAGGAGACTAAAAAATGGCTAACAACAATCAAGACACAAACAAAAATCAAAATGACCAAGGCAGCAAAGGCAATGCCGGCAATTTCAAAAATGATCCCGAACGCGCGGCAGAAGCTGGTAAAAAAGGCGGCGAAGCTTCCCGTAGTGGACAATCCAGCAAAGAATAATAACCCCCCTTATTATCAGACGAGGCGGCTTCGGCCGCCTTTTTTGATATGAGATTTTTTGCGGGTGGTAATATCATTGATGGGATCGCGCGGATTGATCTTCTATATAATAAACCCGATTTTCACCGAGCAGATACAGGTTGGGTGGGGATGTGAAGAGATTGGCTATCACAGGATCAGTGGTGGACAAGCCGCCTGTATACGAGCCGAAGGAAGGCAGGATCAATTTATTGCCGTCTTCTATGTAACAGGGGCAGGCATGGCGCCTGCCACCAAAAGCAATTTCGGCTTTCGGATGGAAGTGACCGCTGATTTCATGCGTGAGGCCCGGGACTGCTTGATGCCGGAAGGTTAGGCCGCGATTTGTATGGTCTTCCATGCCGAGGAACCCTTCCGGAACAAATCCGGCATCGTGGTTACCGTGAATCCATATGGGATTAAGGGATAAAAGATCCGCAAACAGGGCACGTTCTTTCTTGCCAAGCCGGTCAAACCCCCTGGTGTCGTGAAAGGCGTCGCCGAGCAGTAATAATTGTGCAGGTTTTAAATCATCTATTACGTTTTTGAGAGAGGTCAGTGTGTCGTGACTGTCATAGGGTGGAAGGAAGAAGCCGCGCCGGGCGAAATGCGAGCCTTTTTCAAGGTGCAGATCGGAAACAATCAGCATTTTTTCGTCCGGCCAATATAGCGCACCGGAATGATGCAGAAAAAATTCATGTCCACCGAAAGAAAGAATCATACGGGCTCTTTTTCCTTCAATCCGGATTCAATCAGAAGCTTTTGTTCCAATTCTTCCATGTAATATTCCCCGGATTCCTTCCGTGGCACACTTTCCCGGGCAATTTCGAGCATCATCGGTACCGCGAGGGGCGAAACCTTTTCCAATTCCTTCACCACAATCTTGTCCTGCACGGCAAGAAGCATGTCGGCAAGGCGTTCCGTGTCGATCAGGCCGCCGGTCGCATCCTGCCGCGCCGCGCGTAAGAGGATATGATCGGGTTCGTATTTCTGCAAAACGTCGTAAATCAGGTCAGAACTGAACGTCATTTGCCGCCCGGTTTTTTGTTGTCCCGGATGACGGCGCTCGATCATTCCGGCAATCACGGCATTTTCGCGGAACGTGCGTTTCAATAGCGGTGTATCGGCGAGCCATTCATGTAGTTCCTCACCGAGAAGATCCGTGGAGAACAGGGCCGGAATATTACGCGGCTTTGCCACCGACCATATGACAAGGGCATAATCGGTGGCGACAAAGCCGAGGGGTTTTTCACCATTGCGTGCCATGCGGCGCATGATGAGGAAGCCCAGTGTCTGGTGCGCATTCCTTCCGGCAAAGGGATAGGCGACAATATAATGCCGTCCCTGGCGCGGGAAGGTTTCGATCAGAAGATGGTCACTGCCGGGCAGAAGTGAGCGTTCGTTCTGCAGGCGCAGCCAGCCTTCCACCGTTTCCGGGAGATGCGCCCAATGGCCGGAATTTTCCAGCAGTTCGCGCACGCGGACAGATAAATGAGTGGAGAGAGGCAATTTGCCGCCGTCATAGCTCGGGATTTTGGGTTTGTCGGACGTGGCGCGGCTCACCATAACTAGGGCATCATGCAAGCCGTCGAAGCGCACAATGCGGCCCGCGAATAAAAACGTATCGCCGGGCGTCAGGTGATTGATAAAGAATTCTTCAATTTGCCCAAGGTTCTTGTTGCCCATTTTTACCCTTAGCATCGGTGATTCCACGATCGTGCCGATATTCATGCGGTATTGACGGGCCATTTTTGTATCGGTCAGTTCATATAGTCCGTCTTCGTTGAGGCGCAGGCGTTTGTATTGATCGTAGGCCTTCATGGAATAACCGCCATCGACGACGAATTGCAAGGCGCGGTCAAAATCATCGCGGGACAGGTCCTTATAAGGCCATGCGCGATGGACTTCCGCATAAAACTGATCGGCGTTGAAAGGGGATGAACAGGCCCGGCCGAAAATATGCTGGGCAAGAACGTCAAGGCTCCCGGTTTTCGGCGCAATACCATCCAGTTCCTTGTGCGCGATCGCCGCTATGGCCGCGATACATTCCAGATATTCAAAGCGATTGGTGGGAACGAGGAGGGCGCGGCTGGGTTCATTCAGACGGTGGTTGGAACGGCCGATCCGTTGCAGCAGGCGGCTTACGCCCTTTGGCGCGCCGATCTGCACCACCAAATCCACTTCCGCCCAGTCAAGGCCAAGATCGAGCGAGGATGTTGCCACAACGCAATCAATATCGCCGCGCGCCATGGTCTCTTCCACCTTGCGGCGAATATCGCGTTCAAGGCTTCCATGGTGCAGGGCGATTTTGAGATTGTTTTCATTGAGGCGCCAGAGTTCCTGAAAAATCAGTTCTGCCTGCGCCCGCGTGTTGACAAAAACAATGCTCATTTTGCTTTGCGTCAGGGCCTGATAAATTTCGGGCATGGCATAGAGCGCCATATGCCCGGCCCATGGCATCGGTTTTTCGGTTTTCAGGATCTTGATGTCGGGCGCAATGCGTGCCGGGGCGGTGAGAATGACGCCGTTCGGGCCGCACAGCCAGTCACGCGCGATGTCCGGTGCGGCAATGGTGGCGGAGAGGCCGATCTTGCGGGCGTTTGGCGCCAGCGTTTGCAGCCGCGCAAGACCGAGTGAGAGAAGATCGCCACGTTTGGAGTGAATAATGGCGTGCAGTTCATCAATGATGATATAGCGCAGGCCCGCGAAATATTCCGCCGCGTTGTCGTAGGACAGAAGCAGGGCCAGTGATTCCGGCGTTGTCATCAGGATTTCCGGCGGTTTGGTTTTCTGCCGCGCGCGTTTGGAAGAGGGGGTGTCCCCGGTGCGGGTTTCATAGGCAATGGGCAGTTTCATTTCTTCAATAGGCTTGCCGATGCTGCGATGAACATCGACGGTAAGGGCTTTCAGTGGCGAGATATACAGTGTGTGGAGGCCTTTGCCCTGCCGACTACCATCCATGAGTTCCGAAAGCGCGGGCAGAAATCCTGACAAAGTTTTCCCGGCACCGGTGGGGGCGCACAGCAAAAGATCGTTGCCGCTTGTTACCGTCTCAAGCGCTTCGAGCTGATGCGGAAACCAGTCCCAGCCACGGCCATGCAGCCACCGGGTCAAAGGCTCGATTTTCGAGAGGTCCTGCCCTATATAATTTCGATGTCTTTGCTCCGCCATGATTTATATATAGGGCCGATCGATGCCTATATCGACCCCCCGTTCCCCGTCGACAAGGCGATTATTACACATGGCCACAGTGATCATGCGCGAAGCGGCCACAACCATGTTATGGCGACGCCGGAAACGATTGGCATCATCAAGCTGCGCTATGGCGAGGACGCGGCGAAGCATTACCAACCTGTGCCCTATGGCCAGAAGGTGCAGGTTGGCGAGGTGGGTATCACGCTCTACCCGGCCGGGCATATTTTGGGCAGCGCGCAGGTCTTGCTCGAGAGTAAAGATTGCCGAATCGTGGTATCGGGTGATTACAAGCGGCTATCGGATGGGACATGCCCCGCGTTCGAGCCGATCAAGTGCGATATTTTTGTCACCGAGGCGACGTTCGGCTTGCCGATCTTTCAGCATCCGAAGGCGGAGACGGAAATTCGCAAACTTCTGGTCAGCGTCAAAAATTTCCCTGAGCGCAGCCACCTGATCGCGGCCTATTCGCTCGGCAAGGCGCAGCGCGTTATCAAACTGCTGCGGCAAGCCGGGTACAATGATCCGATTTACCTGCATGGCAGCATGGTCAATATGTGCGATTTTTACCAGCGCAGCGGGATTGACCTTGGCGATCTGCGCAAGGCCACGGGTCTGCCCAAGGATGCGCTCAAGGGCTGCATCGTGATCGCGCCGCCTTCGACAATGAAAGAGCCATGGTCGCGGCGCATGACCGACCCGGTACTTTCTATGGCGTCCGGATGGATGAGCGTGAAGCAGCGCGTGCGCCAGAGTGGCATCGAATTGCCGCTGGTGATTTCCGACCATGCGGACTGGAACGAGTTGAAACAAACTATTCAGGACACGCAGGCCGGGGAAATATGGGTGACGCACGGGCGCGAAGACGCGCTGGTCTATTGGTGCCAACAGCAAGGGTTAAAGGCCGCGCCGCTGCATCTTCAGGGCCGTGAGGAAGAGGCGGGTGAGGAATGAAAGATTTCGCCGTCCTCCTCGAAAATCTCCTGCTGACGCAGGGGCGCAATGCCAAGGTGGATCATATGATCCATTATTTCCGGACTGCGCCGGACCCGGACCGCGGCTATGCGCTTGCGGTTTTAACCGGGCAGTTGTCGTTGCAGAATGTAAAGTCCGCTTTCCTACGCGATATCGTGCTGGAAAAGGTCGACCCGCAATTGTTCGCGATGTCTTATGATTATGTCGGTGACCTTGCCGAGACCATCGCCCTGATCTGGCCGGACCATAATGAGCATACGCTGCCGACTTTGTCCGGTCTGGTGCAGGAATTGGAAACCATTCCGCCAAAGGATCTGCCAAACATCATCGCCAATCATTTATCGAGCGCAACGACGACCGAGCGGTGGGCGATCCTCAAGCTGGCCACGGGGAATTTGCGCGTTGGCGTGTCGGCACGGCTTGCCAAGACTGCGCTGGCGCAGTTCGGCGGCAAGACCCTAGAAGAGATTGAGCGGCTCTGGCATGGGTTGCGCTATCCTTATGAAGATTTGTTCGCGTGGCTGGAAGGGCGCGGCGATGTGCCGGAAATAAGGGAGCATGAAGTGTTCCACCCGATGATGTTGTCCAATCCCATTGATGAGGAAAAGGATTTTGCTGCGCTCAGTCCCGCTGACTATCAGGCGGAATGGAAATGGGATGGTATTCGCGTGCAAGTGGTGATTTGCGAACAGGACGTCATTCTCTATTCCCGCACCGGCGATGATATCAGCCACACCTTCCCGGATATTACGGAGAATGTATCCGGTTCCGCCGTGCTGGATGGCGAATTACTGGTCGGACGTGATTATAATGCAGCATCGTTTAACAGCCTGCAGCAGCGCCTGAACCGCAAGGCCGTCAGCAAGAAGATGCTGGAGGAACACCCGGCTTTTATCCGCCTCTATGACATACTGTTTGATGAGGGGGAGGATATCCGCGAGTTGCCATTGTCGGAACGGCGCAAGAAACTGGAGGCATGGATAAAACGTCATCCGAGCACGCGGCTCGATCTTTCCCCGATTATTGCCTATCAAAGCTGGGATGAACTGCGCGGTATCCGGGCCAAGGGCGCCGATGAGCTGGGGCATGAGGGCGTGATGTTAAAGCGCGAAGACAGCACCTATCAGGCAGGAAGGCCGAAAGGGCCATGGTTCAAATGGAAACGGGATCCTTGTTTGCTCGATGCCGTTTTGATGTATGCGCAGCGCGGCCATGGCAAACGGTCATCGTTCTATTCCGATTACACGTTCGGCCTGTGGAAAGGCAATGAGATCGTCCCGATCGGCAAGGCCTATTTCGGGTTTACCGATGAGGAACTGAAACAACTCGATAAATGGGTGCGCAACAACACCATCGAACGTTTTGGCCCTGTGCGGGAGGTAGAAAAGAAACTGGTATTCGAGGTGGCGTTCGACAGCGCCCAAGAAAGCAAGCGCCACCGCTCCGGCGTCGCCCTGCGGTTTCCCAGGATTAATCGTATCCGCTGGGACAAGCCGGCGCAGGAAGCGGACAAGCTTGAGTCCGTGCAAAAATTCATTGAGGGCTGAAAGGTTCCCGGAAGATCGAGAAAATTGACGATAATTATGAGGTCGTCATATTGATCCTTATTATAAAAGCCTGAATTGGTGCTTTAGGGAACCGTTTAGGCCCGCCTGCTGTTGAATCCTTGTAGCTTAATTATAAGGAGACCCCCGTGCCCCCCGTTGATAAAACCTCGCAGAAACAGCAAGACATTCAAGCCGAAGTCGATGCAAACGACAACAAGCACTCAA
>CAZUYV010000045.1:0-10058 GCA_964624435.1 uncultured Micavibrio sp.
GGATGATTTCTGAAATGAACGAACGCGCCACCGAAACCCGGGCGAAGGGCGAAGAATTGGCCACTGAAATCCGCGCCAATGCAGATAAGGAAAAAACCGTTCTTCTGGCCAACGCTGAACGCGATGCCCAGATCGTGCGCGGGGAAGGCGATAAGGAAGCCATCCAGACCTACGCATCCGCCTTTAACAAGGACAAGGAATTTTATTCCTTCATGCGCTCGATGGAGGCTTATAAGAACACCATGGCGGATTCCGAAACGAGGATGATCCTGTCACCCGACAGTGACTTCTTCCGGTATTTCGACAATCGCCTGTCCCAATAACAAAACAGCCCTTCGGGGCTGTTTTTACAAATGCCAAAATTTGTCTTTGATCCCGCCTTTTTTCAGCCACTATAAAGGCATTTCATAATGCCGAGGCTGACTGGCCCATCCCTTGCATTTCCCCTGTAAGGCTTTGTTGACCGCCCGTCCGCCCCGTCATAGAGTACTGACAACATTTTCCAAGAGGCATTATATGCGTAAGCAGCTATTCACCGTATTCGCTCTGGCTCTTCTGGCGGCAGCGGGCATTCCCGCCATGTGCCATGCCATGGGTGAAAAAAACAAACCCATCACCGCAGCCCCGGTCGCCGATATAGTGAAGGAGGCCCCCCCCTCTTCCTCACCAATTCCCCCCGGCGCACCATCCAGCTTTGCCGATATAGCGCATGATCTGCTTCCTGCCGTTGTAAACATTTCCTCCACCCACAAGGCCAAGGAAGATGACACTCAGGATCTTGGTGAAGGCGCGCCGGAAATGCCGGATCTTCCCCCCGGCTTCCCTGAAGATTTCTTTGAACAGTTCCTGAACAAACGTGGCGGCGGCAATGGTGGCGGTATGCCATCGCCTGTTCCCCCTGCATCTCTTGGTTCCGGTTTCGTGATCGATGCGCAAAAAGGTTACATCGTCACCAACAATCACGTTGTGCAGGATGCCGATGAAGTGCGCGTGACATTCCAGGATGACACGACCATCGAAGCCAAGATCGTCGGCAAAGATGAGAAGATGGATCTAGCGTTGCTGAAGATTGAAACCGACAAAAAACTCTCCGATGTAAAATTTGGCGACAGCGATGTTCTTCGTGTTGGCGACTGGGTTCTAGCGATCGGTAACCCGTTTGGCCTTGGCGGCACAGTTACCGCCGGGATCATCTCGGCGCAACAGCGCAATATCAATGCCGGCCCGTATGATGATTTCATCCAGACCGATGCCTCGATCAACCGCGGCAACTCGGGCGGCCCTATGTTCAACCTAAAAGGTGAAGTGATCGGCATCAACACCGCGATCTTCTCCCCTTCCGGCGGTTCTGTCGGAATCGGCTTTGCCATTCCATCGAACCTTGCCAAATCGGTGATCAATCAACTTGCCGAATATGGCCACACAAGACGCGGCTGGATTGGCGTGCGGATTCAGGCTGTGACGGAAGAGATTGCCGAAAGCCTGTCTCTTGATAAACCGCGTGGCGCATTGGTGGCCTCTGTCACGGCTGAAGGCCCTGCGGAAAAAGCCAAGCTGAAGGCTGGTGACATCATCACCTCATTCGATGGCAAGGATGTCACCGAAATGCGTCACTTGCCGCGTATCGTTGCTGAAACACCAATCGATAAAAAGGTGGAAGTGAAATTCTGGCGCGATGGCAAAGAACAGAAGGGCAGCATCAAGGTCGGTGAATTGGAAAAGGCCGAAGAAGATGGGCTGCTGTCCGAAGAATCGACCAAGCCAATGGCGCCGACGACTGGTACCGAGCTTACCGGTATGGGTCTTTCCGTTGGTTCCATCACCGACACAGCCCGGAAGAATTACAACATTCCGGAAGATGTCACAGGCGTGGTTGTTATGAAGACCGATGCCAAGGGTGAAGCTGCGAAACAGGGTCTACTCGAAGGCGATGTTATCGTTGAAATCAATCAGACACCGATTGAAACACCGAAAGAAGCCGCAGACCTGATCGCGAAGGCGGAAAAAGACGGGAAACCATCCGTCCTTGTTCTGGCCAACCGTGAAGGCGATGTCCGTTTCCTCGCTCTGCAATTCTCTAAAGACAAGGACAAAGCCAAGTCGAAAGAGAAGAAGGATGAGGCCACGGATGCACCGAAGGAAGATACCCCAAAAGCTGAACCTGAAGAGGACGTTGCTCCCGCTGAATAACGGCGCGAACATGATCAATAAAAAAGCGCGGGACACTATCCTCGCGCTTTTTTATTGATCAAAACTAGAGAGAGAATTTGCGAACGCTGTCTATGATAGCGGCTTTCGTTTCCTCCGTATATGAATGGCCGCCGCCCCTGATCACTTCCATATCGACCTTATAGCCTACACTGTTCAATTGGTTGCAGAATTTTTCAATCAATCTTGGGCCATAACGATCACCTTCATTGACGATACAATGCACGCGTGGTCGATGCGGGTTGCGCTCGATAATATCTGATATTCTGTTGTGGGCGGCACTTTTGACAAACTCATTTGTAATTTTGATAAACGGAACGCTTCTGTCTTTGTTGCTTTTGCTAACCCAGCAATAATAACCACGCGTGGCCAACAGGGCATCAAATCCCCATTTCACATAGGCAGGATGCGTAGCAAAATATGGTTCCGACAGATTTTGATAGAGATCCGGCGCAGGAATAGAGGCAACAATCGCCCGGGTTTTTTTATTTGCAGCGGCCAACGCCATGGTGATGCCGGCGGATTTCGACAACATGACATGACGGCGATCCCCGATATAATCAATCACCGCCTTCGTGTCACGGATATGGGTATCGAGCGTTGCGGGATCTTTCCCCCTTACCCAGTTGGCACAGCCGCCGTAATCGAAGGAAAGTGTAGAGATTCCCTGATCGACAATGCGCCCTGCCATTTCAACATTTTCTTCGGTGAGCATGCCCTGCGAACGAATGCCAGGCACCTGGATGCAAACGAGTCCGTTTGGATTGACGTCGCGGAAAGAAAGCTGCACATTCCATACGGGATGCGGGTCGGGGCGCAGAACAGTTTGTATTACAGACATAAAAACTCTTTCACAATTCCCCCTGACGCTATAAGCATAGTCATAATATGTCAACGCCTATCAAAATCATCGCAGGACCAACGGCAAGCGGGAAATCCGCCCATGCCATCGATATCGCCCAAACCGTTCCCCATGGCGGCGTCATCGTGAATTGCGATTCCCGCCAGATTTATGAAGGCCTGCCGATCTTGACTGCGCAGCCACCGCAAGAGGACCGCGACCTGATCCCGCATGAGCTCTACGGAGTTCTGCATCCCAACGAACTATGTTCCGCCGGATCATGGGTAAAAATGGTCACCCCGCTCATTGAAAAGATATTTGAAATCGGCAAGACACCCATCATCACCGGCGGCAACGGGCTTTATATCAAGGCGTTGACAGAAGGCCTGTCCCCCATTCCCGAAGTGCCGGACGATATTCGTAAAGCCGCGATAGAAAAACAGCAAACAATGGGCAACCCCGCCTTTCATGAAGAACTGGCGCGGTGCGATCCTGAAACAGCAGCACTTTATCATCCCATGCACACCGCCCGCCTTGTCCATGCATGGGAAATATTGGAAGCGACTGGAAAGCCGTTGGCACAATGGCAAAAGATGCCCAAGATCGCGCCGCCTTCGCATTGGTCCTTCGATATTACGCTCGTCATGCCCGAACGCGATACGCTTTATAACCGCATTAACAACCGTTTTGTTTATATGATGAGTAATGGCGTGATGGAAGAACTCGACGCGTTCGATGCCCGTGTAAAAGATGGCAGTGTGAAACCAGATGCCACGTTGGTGAAGACGCTGGGCGCCGATCCGCTCCGCCGTTACCGTGCCGGCGAGATTTTAAAAGATGAAGCCATTACCCTCGCCCAGACCGAAACACGCCAATACGCCAAACGTCAGGTCACATGGTTCTCAAACCAGATCCAACCTCGTGAAAACATTACGAATATTAGCATTCTCAAATAGTTAAATTGTGTTTTGTTTGACATAATTTATAAATTTGGTATGCTCACTTATAATTTGAGATCAAACATTCTCAGGGGGAAAAATGAGTTTTTATAAAGATGTTTTCAATTTTGTCCGCGACCTTCCATCTGCTCCACCTCTCATGAAGCTGGGCGTTGCCGCCGCCGCTGGGTCTACAACCATAATTGCTGGTAGTGCCCTTACAATTGCCGGACCTGTCGCAGGCGCTTTTATGGCGGCTGCAATGGGAACAATCTATTTGGGGGGCTTTACTTTAGCGAACGGACAACTTCGTTCCGAACTCAGCGGTGCAAAAGCGCCTAGCTTACAAAACCCGTCTCAGAACAACGGCCCGCAATAAACTTATTGCCATGCCGCAATGAATGGCCTAGGATTTTTACATGCAAAAGGTTTCGACCATTCTCGTGCTCGTACTAGTGGTGCTTCTGACGGAGGCGCTAACGGTTTGACACGACGATAAGTCATCAACCCAGATAGCGCCCCGAGAAATCCTCCCGGGGCGTTTTTTATTGGTTGAAACAGGACCTATGCAAAAAAGGTATGGAAGATATGCAACAATTGTTCGTTCGTTATAATAATCTTGCGTTTTTTGAAATGAAATTACGTTTCGTTTGCAATGCCGCATGCATTATGTCCATAATAAAGAAGAATTACTGCTTAACCTCCATTGTGCAAACCACAAAGCCACGCTTGGGAAACCTCGCGGGCTTTGTCATTTTTAAAGGCCAAGAAATGGCAAGGAACGCATCATGACCCCAAAAAATGCCGCCGACCAGACGACAATCCCCTTCAAGACGATTGAACAACCCGTGGCCAAGACCCGCACGCTCAGCGGCGCCGACATGGTGATGGAAGCGCTGGCCGAACAGGGCGTGGATACGATCTTTGGTTATCCCGGCGGCGCCGTTCTTCCCATTTACGATGCGATCTATCGCCAGAAGAAAGTGAAACATGTTCTGGTACGGCATGAACAAGGCGCAGGACATGCGGCAGAAGGCTATGCCCGTTCCACCGGTAAGGTTGGCGTCTGTCTTGTTACATCCGGCCCCGGTGCGACCAATACTGTGACAGCCCTCACAGACGCATTGATGGATTCGATTCCGATGGTGTGTATCACAGGGCAGGTTCCAACCTTCCTGATCGGCACCGATGCGTTTCAAGAGGCCGATACAACGGGCATCACACGCGCCTGCACCAAACACAATTACCTTGTGAAGGACATCAAGGACCTCGCGCAGATAATCCATGAAGCATTTCATGTGGCGCGTTCTGGCCGTCCCGGCCCTGTGCTGATTGATCTGCCCAAAGATATTCAGTTTGCGGAAGGACCTTATCTTTCCAAAGACGAAGCACCAATGCATATTTATCAGCCGCGCACGGAACCCGATGCGGATCTGATTGCACAGGCCGTTGAATTAATGGCGTCGGCAAAAAAACCTGTGTTCTATACAGGCGGCGGCATTATTAATGCGGGGCCAGAGGCCAGTGAAGCATTACGCGAACTGGTCCGCATGACCGGATTTCCGATTACATCGACCCTGATGGGGCTTGGTGCCTACCCTGCGTCCGATAAACAATGGCTTGGCATGCTCGGCATGCACGGTACTTACGAGGCCAACTGGACCATGCATGATTGCGATGTAATGATCTGTATCGGCGCACGGTTTGATGACCGCGTGACAGGTCGCCTCGATGCCTTCTCTCCGCACTCAAAGAAAATCCATATCGATATCGATCCATCCTCCATCAACAAGAATGTCCATGTTGATCTTGGCATTGTTGGGGATGCAGGCAAGGCAACGCAAATGTTGTTAGATGCCTGGAAGAAACGCGGATTCAAAGCCAACGCCGATGCCATGAAAGAATGGTGGGAACAGATCGAAAAATGGCGCGATGTGAAATGCCTGAGCTATAAAAACAGCGATACCGTCATCAAACCCCAATACGCGCTGGAACGCCTGCGCGATGCGATTGCCAAGGATAAGCGCGATACCTATATCAGCACCGAGGTCGGCCAGCATCAGATGTGGGCAGCACAGTTCCTCCCTTTCGATCACCCTAACCGCTGGATGACATCGGGCGGTTTGGGCACCATGGGGTATGGCCTTCCTGCCGCGATCGGTGCGCAGATGGCGCACCCGGATGCCCTTGTGATTGATGTTGCCGGTGAAGCGTCTATCCTGATGAATATTCAGGAAATGAGCACGGCTGTTCAATACCGCCTGCCCGTCAAAATTTTCATTCTCAACAACCAATGGATGGGAATGGTTCGCCAGTGGCAGGAATTGTTGCACGGTGAACGTTATTCGAGTTCCTATACGGAATCCCTGCCCGATTTCGTGAAGCTGGCGGAAGCCTATGGTGGCATCGGTTTGCGGGCGACCACACCGGCAGAGCTTGACGATGTCATCGAGAAGATGATGAAGACCGATAAGGTCACCATTGTCGATATCTGCGTGGACCAAAAGGAAAATTGCTTCCCCATGATCCCAAGCGGCAAGGCCCACAATGAAATGATCCTGGCCGCTGATCCTAGCCAATACGACAAGAAACTGGTGTAACAATACTGTAACAACATAGCCGCTGCGGAACTCTTTTTCCTCGCTGCCCGTTGAATAGCAAGCGGGGCGTATAATAATAGGAGAGCGGTTATGAATTACAGATTGAATTTTGCGCTGATGATATTGGTTTTTTCAGTCGTCACCTACAATGCCTGTATGGCCTATCAAAACCTCAACGATGTCAATGTCCATGGGAAATTCCAGACGCTTGGCCTATTAGAAACGCCCAACAAATTCCTTGTGCCACCGCGCAAGCCCCTCATGCCGGATAATCAGTTGGCCAGCCTGAACTAATATTTTTTCTGACTGGACAGCGCGCCGCTTTTATCTTTTAATCGGGGCATGGTTAGGAAAAAAGAAATCGGCAATCAAAGTGTTTATGGCGTTGGCCCCAAGGGTGAACGCGAAGACAAACACACGCTCTCTGTTCTCGTTGACAACGAACCCGGCGTCCTCGCCCGTGTAACAGGATTATTTTCTGGACGCGGTTATAACATCGAGAGTCTGAGTGTTGCCGAAACCGACCATTCCAACAATTTATCCCGCATCACCATCATTAGCTCCGGTACACCGCTTGTGGTTGAGCAGATCAAAAACCAATTGGACCGCCTTGTCCCCGTACACCGTGTTACCGATCTCACATTAGAAGGTGAGCATGTAGAGCGCGAACTGGCACTTATCAAAGTTGTGGCCCAGGGCGATAAACGGATAGAAGCCTTAAGCACAGCCGATATATTCCGTGCCCGGGTAGTTGATTCCACACTGGAATCCTTTGTTTTTGAAATCACAGGATCCTCCCAAAAGGTCAACGCCTTTATTGACCTGATGCGCGGACTTGGTATGATTGATGTATCTCGCACCGGTATCGCCGCGATGTCCCGCGGCACCAAAGCGATCTAGCACTGGGAAATTGATCATGAAAAAAATATCTGCATTTACGCTTACCCTCTCCATCGCTTCTGCAATTGTTCTTACCGGTTGCGTTTCGCAAGATCAGGCCGATAAAAAGATGGGCAAAGGCTGCGAGGCCGCCGTGAACGCGATGATCGCCCCCAAAACATTGACGACCATCAAATCCACCAAATATGCCGAAGAAACAAATCAGGATGGCAGCAATTTCCGCAGCGTTGCCATTACCGCCACCGAAAAGGATGGCTGGATGGAACTGGACAAAGAATATTCCTGCCTGTTCGCCCAGCAATGGGGGTTCCTGAAATCATCACACACCGCCCTTCTGGAACAACTGTCCTATGATGGCCGGATTCTTGGCAAACAGGATGGGAAAATTGTTGGCAGCATGGATGATTTCATGAAGCTGACAAACTCGGCCGATACGGCAATGGGCCAGTAAGTGTCACATTAAAACGCAATAAAAATATAGCCAAAAAGATTGATTTTATTGGGCCGCAATGGTTCTGTAGGAGTGTCTCATAATACAACGATGGAAGGACCATCATGACCCGTTCAAACTTGGCTATTAAAGAAACATCCTCTACGCAAAAGACCGCAGGCAACATGCGTGTCTACTACGACAATGATTGCGATGTGAACCTAATCAAGAACAAGAACGTGGTGATTGTTGGATATGGCTCGCAAGGGCATGCTCATGCACAGAACTTGCGTGACAGTGGATGCAAGAATGTGCGTATTGCTTTGCGTGCTGATAGTTCAACTAACAAAAAGGCCAAGGATGCCGGGTTTGAAACCATGACCCCGGCCGATGCCGCAAAATGGGCCGATGTCATAATGATGGCAACACCCGATGAATTACAACGCGATATTTATTATGAATCCCTGCACGACAATATGAAGCAAGGCGCCGCGATTGCTTTCGCCCACGGCCTCAATGTTCATTTCAACCTGATCGAACCGCGCCACGACCTTGATGTGTTCATGGTTGCACCAAAGGGCCCGGGCCACACGGTGCGCAGTGAATATCAAAAAGGCGGTGGCGTTCCCTGCCTGATCGCCGTTCATCAGGATGCATCGGGTGCCGCCAAGGATATCGGGCTGGCCTACGCATCTGCCGTTGGCGGTGGCCGTTCCGGCATCATTGAAACAACCTTCCGCGAAGAATGCGAAACAGATTTGTTTGGTGAGCAGGCTGTATTGTGCGGCGGCCTCGTGGCCCTCATCAAGGCAGGCTATGAAACATTGACCGAAGCTGGATATGCGCCGGAGATGGCGTATTTCGAATGCCTGCATGAAGTAAAACTCATCGTTGATTTGATCTATGAAGGCGGACTTGCCAACATGCGCTACTCGATTTCGAATACCGCCGAGTTCGGTGATTACAGCACAGGCCCGCGCATTGTCACAGAAGAGACCAAGGCGGAAATGAAACGTGTTCTGGATGATATTCAATCAGGCCGTTTCACACGCGACTGGATGCTGGAATGCAAGGCTGGCCAGCCAAGCTTCAAAGCAACACGCCGCCTTGAATCCGAACACCCGATTGAAGAGGTGGGGGAACGCCTGCGCGGTATGATGCCATGGATCGGCAAGAACAAGCTGGTCGATAAATCGAAAAATTAATCAAAGAAAAAGGCCAGATGATCCGGCCTTTTTTGTTATTCGCTGGCTTTCAGCTTTTCATCTTCATGTGCTTTTTCTTCTTCCATCTTGTCGCGAACTTTATCGCGCAAGGAAGGCTTATCTTCATTGGCTGTTTTTTCTTTGACAGGCTTGTTGGTGATGGCATCGCGTGGCCCCTTGCTAGGATCAACAACAACGGTGGTTTGTGTTGCTGGCGCAGTTCCTTCTGGCTGAACCTGCTGTACGGCCGACACAGGCGGCGCAATGATGGTTGTCCCCCCAGCGGAAGGATCAACGACAACGGTTGTCCCGGGGGGCACCGATAGATCGCCCGCCATCACGGTGGCAACAGGCATAACGCCTATAAATCCTGCAAAGACTAAAAATCCGAATTTTTTCATTTCATACCTCATTTATATATAACTATACCCGACACTAACGGACAGGAAGCTTTAAAGTTCATCGAATACTACACCATTGTGTTGGCCTTTTTAAGATAAGGATTCTCAAGCTTCACATATTCTATCTCAACGGGTGTATAGGCTGGTGCATAACGCGCTGTGGTGCCATTAATATATTTCAACACAGACTGAAACAGGCGCAGGTGGGCGTCCAATTCCCGAAGCTTTTGCGCCCGGTCTACACTCCCCGCCCCTATATCAACAATATCGCGAAGCTGTTTTTCGCCCCTTGTCATGCCGGTATCGGGAGATGCGAAGACAGGCATCCCTACCTTCAGACGGGCGACCATCCCAGCCTTGGGAAAAGAAGATGTTGAGTTGCCTAAAATACTATCAACCATGATTTATGCCTTTTCATCCCTTACCGCTTAAGTATAGCATAGAGTTTCTTTAGAAAAGATAAGTCCATGCCCCGCCAAACCGCCAACCCCCATCTTGACCGCCCGGTTTTCGGCATGATCTGTGCCCTTGGGGC
>CAZUYV010000046.1:0-9680 GCA_964624435.1 uncultured Micavibrio sp.
GAAATCACGCGCCGGCTATTCCTATGAGCACCATATTGAGGCCATGCTGATCGGTGGAAATATTCCTTTTGAAAAGCAGGTCATCATCGAAGCAAAAAAACGTCCCGACTTTATCCTACCTTCGCTTGCTTTCATGACTGCTGAAAAGAATCACACCGCTACCGGACTAATCCTGAGCGCCAAGACGACGCTTCGCGAACGCTGGAAACAAGTAGAGCGGGAAATGGGTGGTCATCGCCGTCTCTTCCTCACTACGGTCGATGAAAACATTGCGGGTAATGCCATTGAGGATATGGCAACGCTGGGCGTCCACCTTGTGATTCCCGAGAGTCTGAAGAAATCCAAGTTAACTGAATATGGGGGTTACAGCAACGTTCTGGGCTTCCGGGAATTCTGTGACCACCACATTAAGCCCCACTTCTCTTTTTGGCGAACATAAAAACTTAAGTTGGGTTAGAACAAAGTACCGTAACAAATAATATCGAATTCAAACTCTATGACAAAAATAGTTTCCGCCAAGACTTTGAAGCGTAAAAAATTTGAAGCTCTTACTGAAGATATTGTTGAATGGCTCAACGATAATAGTACAAAAACTATTACTGAGAAGGAAGGAGAAATTATTAATTGTCTTCAAAAGGTAAATCTTTCTTCTCAAGATCTAATGTTATTTTCTGCGTATCTTTTAATTAAGTTTGACCAGGCTAAACTTGTTATCTCACAGCTTCAAGGTTTTGAACCACTATGGGATCTTGGATGCAAAACTTTAAGGTCAACCAGGAGAAATGCATCTAAGCCTCGTTCTGGGGTTAGAAGTAAACACATACGCGCCCTACAAAAAATTATGGGGATTTATAAAAGACAAGGAACGACTTTCAAAAGTTTCCTTAGTCTCATCCAAGAGCCCACTAGACCTGAAATGAATATCGAAATTAGAAAAATTGGAGAAAACCAATTTGAAATAAGACATGAGAATTTTGACGATTTTCTTAGGGTCAAGGAAATCACAATCAAAGATTGGTATTCGGAAGCAAAATAAAAATTGGGGTTAGCGGCGCTAATCCCAACTACTGAGATAAATCCAGTCATGTTCAACTCAAGCCGATGAGGTATAAACATGACACAGCAAATTTTAAGACTTCCCGCAGTAAAGGAACTTACGGGCTACAGTCGGTCTACAATCTATTTCTATATAGAATCCGGCCTTTTTCCTAAGCCCGTTAAGATTGGCAGCAGATCTGTCGGATGGCCCTCAGGTGAAGTCCTTACTATTATAAAAGCACGAGTTTCAGGAAAAACATCTGAAGAGATACAGATACTTGTCCGCGAGATCGAGCAAAGCCGTAGCGGGCAGTAGGCGGTTCCTGATGGCTAAGAATAGAAGAAATACAAATAAAGTTCTACCAAACGGTCGATCTGCATATGACAGTGCTCAATACCTACAACTCACACACAAATTGTTAAAATCTCCAAACTTCCGGGCGCTCAAAGGCAGTTCAGTAAAGATCTTGCTCGAAATAGCTGCCTGCTTTAATGGCCGTAACAATGGAAAAATTATTATGTCGTATGCGCAATTAGCTGAGAATTTAAATTTGGGCCGACAAACAATCTATAACGGGTTGCTTGAGTTACAGAAAGCTGGGTTTTTAGTGATGCATTATCATGGTCATTTCACCGGAAGACAGGCCTCTGAGTGGGAAGTAACTTTTTTACCTATAGAAGGTCATCCTCCTTCCAATCTTTGGGGAAGAACGCCTGTTGCACAAAATAAAGGCAATAAAAAAATAGAAAGACGGGGATTTTTAGCAGAGACACTACTCATGTTAAAGAATGAAAAATTGAATGATTAAAATGAAACATAGGTTTTATATTGGACTTTAACTGCCAATTATAGAACCTACAAAAAGTATAAAATCTCAGTTTTAAAGGCTTGATATCTAAATTATGGACAGCAATGGACAACTGATAGGTCTAATCCAGAACTACATTTATATACCATGGGTATAGGCTACGTAGATGCGTAATATTTTTGATGATTCTTGACAGCAGCAGCGCATTGCGGCCGATAATATTAGAAGCTCAGAATAGAGGCCCATATAAATGATTGTGGACATTATACAAAACAGCGGCGATAAAGCCTACGGGAACAAGGGGCCAGAACCAGCATAAGATTGCTGCAGCAATAAGCGATGGAAGCCATCCTAACCCCACACCTAATAGAAAATCGTAATATCCGGCGCAACTGCCGTATAACGTACAAAAGATAATGATGGCGGACGCAACGCATCCTTTTCTATACCAACCTTCAATATTAAATTTTTGGGAGACGATTCCCGTTGTTGCCCAGGCTATGCCGATCCCGGCTCCTAACCCTATATTCCAACCCCAATCGAACGCGTCCATCTCTAACTCCTCTCTGGTGATCGGGGAGTTAGAAAGTCTCCGTAAGAAGACCGCATCGGCCTTTACCCTTGCGGGCTGGACATACGCCAGATGCCTCCCCGACCAGACGTCGAGGATGCAATTGCGGTTGCATAAAACCGCTTACGGAGGGATTTCTAAGTCCCGGCCTTATTTGAAGGCCGCTTTAACAGTAAGAAAAATATGGCAAACGGTCAACGTGTTTAATCCGATTTAGCGCCTTACTTCAGGGGCGTGTGAAATCGCCCCGATGCACCGAGAAAAACACCGAGTGAAAGTAAGTTTTTGCAGAGGGAAATGCAGCGGAGAATGCAGGCGGTATTCAGGCGGAAAATCCTGAGGTTTAACCTGAGACTTTGGTCAGAAAATCTGCCCATTCCTGCATCATAATTTTACGCTTATTGAGGAACTGTGTTCGGTCATAAGCTCCTCTTAGAGGCCCGCTGGCTTCATGGGCAAGCTGTTTCTCGATAATCTCGCTATTGTAGTCCAGTTGCTCGCGGATAGTCGTACGGGCTAAGGCCCGAAAACCGTGGGCCACCATTTTATCGCCAAATCCCAAAAGGGCGATCGCCTTTGAAACCGTTGCGTTGCTCATGGGCTTCGTCCAATTATATTGGCCATGAAATACTCAGGGCGAATTTTTATACTTTTGCTCGACTTTTTGGGCCTGTAGAATAGCCAAAGCCTGCCTGCTGAGTGGGACAACATGATCGCGTCGCAATTTCATCATTTCAGCAGGAATAATCCAAACCTCATTTTCAAAATCGATATCCTGCCAGCGGGCAGTGCGAATTTCGACAGGGCGGCAGAACGTATATAGGGAAAGCCATATAGCCCGGCGAGTGCTTTCATACAATCTGGCCTCATTGCGCTCCAGTGCCCTGATAAAGTCTGGCAATTCTTTAGCATCGATTGTGCGGAAATGATTGACCTTCCTTGTCCGCAAAGCCCCGCGCAGATCAGCGGCAACGTCACGCTCACAGCGACCCGTTTGAATGCCATAACGAAATATCTGACTACATAGCTGACGAGTGGTTGCAGCAATATCCAGTGCATCTCTCTTCTCTATTTTTCTAAGACAGTTATTAAGTAGTTCAGGAGCAGTTATTTTGGCGATGGGGCGATCCCCGATTTGTTGAAAGACATGAAGGGCAAGCGTTCCTCTGGTTTTGAGATAATGGCTATAACTCCAGTTTTCCCTCTTCATTTCCATCCATTCAGTGGCAATCGTCTCAAAAGAGTTTTCTCCCTCCTCATGAAGCTTTGCTTTGGCTGCCTTCTTTTCGGCCATAGGATCGATGTTTTCTAGGAGAAGCTTTCTCGCCTGGTCGCGTTTATCCCGCGCCTCGGCAAGAGAAACTAAGGGATACGGGCCGAAAGACAGCCTCTTCTCTTTATTGAGATAACGGTATTTACAGCCCCAAAGCTTGCTGCCTGCTGGCTTAATTTCCAGATAAAGGCCATGTCCATCGGAAAGCTTATAAGCCTTTTCCTTTGGTTTGGCGTTTTTGCAGGTCATATCGCTCAGCTTCATGAATGCCCCCAAATTTTAAAAATGGTGCCCCCAAAATGCCCCCAGATTCGTCGGAAGTCGTTAGAACTTCTTAGATTACTTGGGACGATTAAAAGAGCTAAAACCGTTGATTTATAACGATTTTATAGCATGTTTAGGAACTGTTTGGAAGTTCTGAGATCAATAGAATGGTGGGCGGTATAGGGATTGAACCTACGGCCCCTACCGTGTCGAGGTAGTGCTCTACCGCTGAGCTAACCGCCCACAAAAGTGCGTTATCTTTAGGTAAATTTCCCCAGTCTGTCCAGCGTAAAAATGCTTTTAAGTATGAGAAATGGGATTATCTGGAAAACGTAAATAAAATTAAGGAATGGCAGGGGGCGCCATAGTTTGGTTCACCTTTGCAGGTTCTGATTTTAACGGAAAATCACCGCCTGGGCCAGACAGCAAAACAAGTTTGAAGTCGTGTGCGGGGCTTTCGGAAAGCGATTGAAGGTGATCGGCCAAATCCGTTGTGGAGGCAAAAGAATGCTCGGGGAACCACGGCGGCAGAGTGGGATCAATCGCCGCGATGTAGAAAGGCGGGGTGGTTTTTCCGGCCTCTGCCTGTTTGGAAATTCCGTGGAGCATAAAATCCGCGAGATGAGTTTGGCCGTCTTGGCTGAATAACCATTGGCTCAAACGCATATCTTCGTCATCAAGATGCGCGAGGAGGTTTTGAACATCACGCAGTTTTTCAGGAAGAGGGATATTAGTTTCGTTCAGAATGTCATTCCATTCGATAAACGGCCCATCTTTGCTGAAATCATGATCATCCAGATTTTGCAAATCATCCGGTGTTAAATTTTCCCATGATATATAAGCTGGGGCGGGGAGTCTGTCGCGGCCGAAGAAACGGGAACTGTTGCGCATCACCAGTGTGGTTGTCTTTTCATCCGTGCGATGCGAACAAAGAATATAGGCCCGGCGATATTCTATGGTCCATTCAGCATCAGATTTCACAAAGCCGATACCGAAATGATCGCGATTTGGATTGCTTTTGGGTAGATCGGCATTGCCAACATCGGTGTGCCTAGCTAAACGCTGAAGCCCGTATCGTTCAATCAGGGCAGGGCCCGCAAAACCTTGGCTGACAAAGCGCCATTGCGGGAAAGAAAAACCGTAACGGCCTATGGTGGCGGAACAATTGGCGATGGTATCAATTGTTGCATCATCGGGGGTTTGTTTCGGCCGGAAGACAGATTCGATCATCGTTCTTTTCTGTTCTGCCGATAAGCCTGGTGTTTTGAACATCATGAGAGCTTCGGGAAGCCATTCGTCTTTGCCCTTTGCGAATGATGAAACAAGGGATACGACGACCAATGAGGAGATTTGAGTATCTTCTTCCCTGAGAATAGCGGGCAAAATCTTGGTTACCCAAACCGGATCAAATCCATCGAGCGTTGCATTGTTAAAATCGATGACTGGGCCTTTTATCATAGAGTCACCACGAGGCTTTGTTCAGGAAGATAGGGGGTCGCTGTTCTGAATTCATTGCCGTATTTTTCTTCAGCGTAAAAATCCTGCACGGCGACAAGAACATTATGGCTGATATTTTTTACCAAAAATTGTTCAGAAAGCATTTCTTTTCTTTCCATGATCAGCCAATCCAATTCCTGCATATGATTGGCCTGCACATCGAAACGTCCGCAATCACAATCGATCTCTCGGCTTTTGTCGATGGCAATTTGCGGTACGCCCAGATAGGAGCAAATCTCGAGAACTTCGGTTTTATAAATATCAATAATCGGGAACAGGCTGACATTCTTGGATATCTGGCTGTAATTGCCGAGCACCTGTTCCGTGGCGTTGCGCGTTCCAACCGGGAAGTAATGCTTGTTCAACATGCCTTGTCGTGCATTGGTCTCGCGAATGGCACGGCTGAACAAATGGCCCCAGCGTATATTGTCATCACTGTGTGGGATGCTGTCATCAATTTCAAACTGAGCCTTTGGTGCCTGTTCTTTCAGCCATGGGAAAATATCCTGCGCAACCCAGTTGAATTCTGAGGAGATACATTCAAACGCTTTTCCTTTGCCGACAAATTCATTCTTGGTGGCATGTTGAAAATTGAGACCAAGAACCCGTTTCTGTTTTCCCATTCGTTCAAACGCCTTGGCACAGGCGAGGAAGGTGAGAATGGAATCAGTACCGCTAATCCCGACAATCAGGCCGGGTGCATGCCGCTCTTTCGATTTTCTTTCGATCCACGACACGACGGATTCAAAGGTCGCGGCTGGATCGATTTTACGGGGACGATCGGGAATCGTGTCGGATATGGATTGCAGCGATGTCATAGGACCCAGTCTACATAGTGGTTGATTACCTTTCGAGCCTATGAATTATGAAAAGATGTGTCAAGTGAGATGTAAAAAAGGCCGGGAAATCCCGGCCTTTTCTAATATTCGAAACCTTACGCAGCGTGGCGATGGGCATCAAAATTCTTAAAGATATTTTCGACTGATTTTTTCTGGTCAGAATTTTCGGTTTCAACCGCAACCAAAACATTGCCGCCCTTGATTTCTTTCTCATAGAGTTTGGCTTCATGTTCAGGGATACCGGCACCAATCAAACCACCGATCAAACCGCCTGCCGTTGCGCCCGCACCAAGACCAGCGAGAGCGGAAATGAGTGTTCCTGTCACAATCAGGTTTGCACCCGGAATAACAATTGTACCGGCAGCGAGGGCAAGACCCGCGACAGCGCCGAGCAGGCCACCGACACCAGCGCCAGATGCGGCACCTTCATCAACTTTGCTGCTTTCTTTCAATGAAAAATGTTTGCCACGTGCTTCATCTGTCATGACGAGACTAATCTGATCAGGTGTTACACCGGCTGTTTCCATTTGTGTGATCGCTTGTTCTGCTGAGTAGCGATCGCTAAATACTGCGCTAATTAAAGCCATGATAATTCTCCTTCATATAAAATGTGATTGATCTTGCTTTAAAAACAACTGAAACGGCGTTTTGGTTCCGCCGCTTAAAAAAGCGAGAGCTGTGCATCTCGCGCATCGCGGCGGAAATGCTCGGTTGAAAGCGGCGCTATATGACGATTGAGGCCATATTTATTTTTATAGAGCGCAAAAATATCGGCAATGTTTTCGGCGTAACGGCCTGTACCTCGCATGCGTGTGCCAAATTCAGATTCATATAGTTTGCCTCCACGCGTATCACGGACATGGGATAAAACTTTTTCAGCGCGGTCGGGATAATGGTCCCTTAACCATGTCTGGAAAATATCTTTCACGCCATGGGGTAGGCGCAGCATTGTGTAATGCGCGCGTTTCGCCCCGGCATCTGCCGCGGCTTTTAAAATCGCGGGGATTTCGTGATCGGTGAGGCCGGGCAGCACAGGGCCGATCATAATGCCAACGGGTATATCGATTTTGGCCAGAGCTTCCACAGCCTTTAATCGCATACGGGGTTGTGATGCGCGCGGTTCCATCGTCCGCGCCAATTTGCCATCGAGCGTGGTGATGGACATCAATACACCAATGCCATTCCATTCTTGCATCTTTTCAAACAGATCAATATCGCGTGTGACGAGATGGTTTTTGGTAACGATAGAGGCGGGGTTGCGGAATTCATTGAGGACTTCCAGGCAGGATCGCGTGATCCGCAATTTCTTTTCCGTTGGCTGATAACAATCCGTCACGCCGCTCATCATCAACACTTTCGGTTTCCAGCTTTTGGAGGAAAGCTGCTCCGCAAGCAATCTCGCGGCCTCGGGCTTCGTATATATCTGCGTTTCGAAATCAACACCTGCGGAGAGGCCTAGATATTCATGCGTGGGCCGCGCGAAACAATAAATGCATCCATGTTCACAGCCGCGATAAGGATTGAGCGATGCTTCCATCCCCACATCGGGACTGTCATTGGTGGAGATGATGGTTTTGCTGGTATCAATATGCAGCGTGGTTTTCACCTGCATCCCGTCCGACAAATCTTCCTCCAGCGCCATGGCCTCATAATCTTCGGCTTCGGTGATGCGACAGGCATGTTCGAAACGCCCGGTAGGATTATCGCGGGTGCCCCGGCCGCGTATCATGGGACTTGGTTCTGCAAAATATGGTTTGTTCATCCCAAAACAATACCAAATGTTCTTGTTTTGTTCTATATCATTCTGACTTAAAAAATGCCGGATTAAAGCGGCGGCGCGTAATAAAATTGCAGAGAAGGGGCAGGAGGCCAAGGCTTTGCGTTTTCAGGCGGAAAAGCCCAAGCGGCGTTCCACATTATTGTTGCCTGAAGCAGGACATATGATAGAAAGAGCACTTGAGAATAATTCCTATTATCAAGATTTGCGATAATTAGAGCGTGTGAAGAATGTCCCCAGCCCAAACAGCCTTCAAACAATACGAAGATCAGTTCGATTCAAATGCCGCCACAGACGGGAATGACGCTGTGAGCGATCTCGATCCGTTGTTTGCGCAGGCTGTGCAACGCATTCTTGATTTGAAACAACGCGGTAACGTGCTCGATATCAAAGTGAGCGATGTCCCCTATAACGCGCTGGTGCAGGTTGCAGAGCAACTGCGCGATTTCGGACTGTCGAACAATATTGCAGACGTCATGGTCGATGCGCTGGAAACACAGGCGACGCAACTGGGTGCCGATTTTACACGCAAAGAAAAACCGACACCGATGGAAGTCTCTATCACTGTTGCGGACAAGCCACCCGTCATTGATCAAAACAAAACCCACTTTATGGTGGCGTTCGATGGCAAGAAAAAATACGGATCCGAATACAGCACGGCGCAGATGCACCTGACCAATCAGGGCACCAAAACATCGACCACCAATATGCCCGCTCTGGAAAACATGTTCACGGGCGGCGGTGAACAATATCTGATCTTCCATTTTGAAAAACTGGCGCATGAAACATTGCAGGGTATGGAACAAGGCGGCGTTTCGGCGCAGGCCCCTGAACTCAGTGATGCCGGTGTTGCCGCTGTTGGATTGCTGGAAGCTGCGGGCCCCCGCGCTAAGGCCGCAGATCTGGAACCCGTGCGCCGTTCTATTGAACAAGGCACGATTACGCCGCAACAATCGAATTTGATTGCCTCCACTGCGACATTGAACCGCGTAACGGAACAGATTGCGCGCGCGCCAACGACCGTTCAGAACGCACCGCAGATTGTGAAACCTGTTCAGACCGCTGTGACACAAAATCTTCAGGCTGTAACGAACGCGCGCCAACTGCCCGCGCCAGCCGTGATGAATGCCGTAATTGCCTCCGTGCAAAAGGCGGAAGTTGTTACGACAGCACAAAAACCAATCATCGTTGCGCCGCAAGTTTTGAAAGCCGATAACAGCAACAAACCAGCCCAGCCTGTTGCGGCCAAACCGCAAGTCGCGGCAATCGCACCCGTCGCTGTACAGCCTGCGGTCGTGGCTTCTGCCGCGGCTCCTGTTGCGCCGGCTGTTGCCCAGCTAGTAGCGATTGCGCCTGTGGCTGCTGCACCAGTTCAGGCAGCCCCTGTTCAATCTGCCCCTGCGCAGCCTGTCGTTCACGCTGTGGAAGTTGCAAAGCCTGCGGTTGTTGAGGTTTCTGCCCCGGTTGCAAAAATCGAAGTGGTAACACCAGCCCGGGTTCAACAGCAGCCACAGGCTCAAGCCGTTGCGCTAAGTGTTTCCGCGCCTGTGCAGGCCGCGCCTCAAGTCGCAGAAGTAAAAACGCCTGTTGCCGCGAAGCCCGTTGAAATTGT
>CAZUYV010000047.1:0-9662 GCA_964624435.1 uncultured Micavibrio sp.
ACGAAGGTCAAAGTTGTCATGGATAACGGCAAAGGAAATCCCGAGGGCGTGTTCGTGCGCATCAATGACCGGGGGCCGTTCATAAAGGGGCGGATTATCGACCTAAGCCTTGGCGCCGCGAAACAGCTTGGTATGAAAGACACCAAGGCCGTTCATATTTACACGTGTAAGTAATTAGCGTTGGTAATGCACACCGCGCAAATTGTTAGGAAGTTCCGTCAGTATGTGGCCCATATTCCCTACCGTTTTGTGAACGGCTTCCTGATGCGCTAAATAGCCTGGGAGGACCGCAAGTGCGAAAACCATGCCGATAGCAAAAATCTTGCCCGTATGACCTTTATGCTCGGCCGGGACAGTATGGGAATCCGTCCAGTCGTAATCTTTTTCCGGCCACTGGTTTTTTGGTTCGTTGTGACGGTTCCAGTTAAATTTATCGGACATAGTTTACTCCTAATTTATAAAAGAAAACCGGGTACACACAGGCCCGGTTTATTCCATTAGAGGCGCCAGCCATATTCCAGGAATGCCCGGTGCCATGAAGAATCGTTTGTCTTGGGAACGATAGCCTGTTCCACCGCATCCATGATCGTGCCCAAAAGCGCTGGGTGGATGATGGGGCGGAAATAAACCGCCTTGTCATCGCGTGTCGACTTTTCAAATTTATCGCGAAGGTAGTCCCCCAGTTGCAGAATTTCCTTTGCGCCCTGAAGAACCAAAACATCATCTTTGGTTGACCATGAAGAGCGAGGTTCTGGATAAAGAGGGAGATTCAGGTTGGCGATTTCTTCCAATATATGATCTTTGCCGGCCCAAGATTCCCGCAAAGAGAGCTTGAGCGTAACGTCACTGTTTCCAGCGCCCTGAACAGGCAGGATCATAAGGGACGCATTGTTAATGACAGGATTTAATCCCAGATGCCCGGAGGAATCTGTCGCTTCTTCCATCAGGTCCATGTCCGGCAATTCTGAAAGGGGCACCTGATAATAGGTGGTAAAACCAGACAGGCGTTCTTCAATAATGACTTCAGGGGTTTCAAGGACTGGCATGTCGAACTCCGTGGGCGCAAAGGGTTACTTTGCGCGTAGGGAATAGCGAAATCCGCCCATAATTACAAGAAAATTATGGTAATAATCGCAAGTGCTTGGGAAAATGCCAAATTATGGGCCGCCGGGACCGCGTCGTCCGATCTTCGAGGCGGCCATTCCTATCAGAATAACGGCGGCGGCAATCGGCCCACCAATAGCGCGCGCAGCTTGCCAAAAAGCTGTGCTGGCACTCTTCTTTTCGTCTTCGGGGGTTTTGGTGGAATCGGATTTGTTCTGATCATTGTCAGTCATTTTAGTCTCCCTGTTTATTGTGGACACCTCTAACGGGCTTCCTTAACCACTAGGGAACAGCATTTTAGAATTTTTCGCAAGAAAAACCGGGCCGGGGGTGGAGTTTGGCCGTTTGCCGCACTATAACTCTATGCATGAAAACAGTGAAAATCGGCGATATCGCCATATCCAATTCCAATCCCTTTGCCTTGCTGGCCGGCCCCTGTGTTCTGGAATCCCGGCAACATGCCTATGACATGTGCGGCAAGATCAAGGAAATCACGACCCGCCTTGGCATACCGATGATTTACAAATCATCGTTCGACAAGGCAAACCGGACTTCGGTTTCGGGCGTGCGTACGGGCGTTGATTTTGACGGCGCGATGGAAATTTTCCGCGACCTGAAACGCGACTTCGGCGTTCCTGTTATCACCGACATTCACACGGAAGAGCAATGCGCGCTGGTCGCGCCGTCGGTTGATGTTTTGCAGATCCCGGCGTTCCTGTCACGCCAGACAGACCTTTTGCTTGCTGCGGGGAAAACCGGTAAGGCGATCAATGTAAAGAAGGGGCAGTTCCTCGCCCCATGGGACATGAAAAACGTTGCGGCGAAAATCGCCAGCACCGGCAATGAGAACATCATGCTATGTGAACGCGGGGCGAGCTTTGGTTACAACACGCTGGTGTCCGATATGCGCTCGCTCCCTATCATGGCGGAGACAGGTTACCCCGTTGTGTTTGATGCCACGCATTCCGTGCAACAGCCGGGCGGGCAGGGCACATCATCGGGTGGTGACCGCCGCATGGTCCCCGTCCTCGCACGCGCCGCCATGGCCGTAGGCGTTGCCGCCGTCTTCATGGAAACACACCAAGACCCGGATAACGCGCCAAGCGATGGGCCAAACATGGTGAAGATTACCGACCTTGAAGCGCTGCTCGAAAAAATGAAGCGCATTGATGAAATCGCAAAAAGCTAAGGGCTTACGGGCGTCGGTGATGTTATAAGATCATCGGGTTTGATGAGGGATGACGCGCCAATTTTTTGCAAATGTAGTCTTGAAAGTTCCTGTGCGGAAAGATCGGCGGTTGCGCCGATAATCGCTGCACAGAACTCCATATAACGTCTGGAGTAAGTATTGGGTGGAAGGGGCTTATCGAGTTCTTTAGCATTCTTGTCAGCAGCGATCCATTCCGCCCGGATTTCTTTTAAGGTATCGGACAGATTGCAAAAAGCCGCGCGTTTAATCGTCCGGCTGAACAAATCATTCTTCAGCATCTTTTCCAGTTTTTGCCGAGGCATCATTGTGTGTTCATTGAACCTCACGCTGTCGAATTCGGCTTCGACCTCTAGTCCCCAATTTTCGATTTTCTTTTGCAGGACACCGAATGCACCGGTTTGTAAAAAGGCAGGAGATGCATGAAGGGATGACGAAGTGCGAAACTGAAACTCTTCATCCTTATAAAGATCCATGGTGATGACAACGCGTTTTCCCGCCGATTGGGCGAGTGACGTAACATAGGGATCAGCAACATCCGGCAGGAGTTTTTGAACAAGGGCCCAGGTCATGGTGAGTGGTTCCGTCATCCCTATTAATTGCCATAATTAACAAGAAGCGGCAAGGGTTTAAATGAACAGGGCGGTGCCTTTTTCGTCGATATGGGCGTATTTGGTGGTTAACACATGGGCCTTAAGCATATCTACGTTCTTGCGGTTTGCCTTCCAGCCCACGTCGAAGATATCGCCGAAGAATGGAATGATCCCGATGGCCCAGTCGATAAAGACGTTCCAGATCATCCGCGACATGATGACTGGGGACACATGGGGGCGGGCCTTGTGCAGGATATAGCCGGACACAGCAAGGGTCGCCGTATCACCAATACCGGGGATCAGGCCGATGATGGAATCCAGCCCGATGGGGATATTCGTTCCGGGAATGATCAGGCGGGTATCCATTAAATCCGCCAGCACATCCAGTTTTCTCAATTCTGACTCGTTCATGCCCTACAAACGCCCAAGCGGCGGAATAGTTCATTGGGGGCTGGACGAAAACCCGCAAAAACCTTAGATTGTTGGCCTGATTTGAAAGGAAAATTACCAATGAGCGCTATTGTCGATATTACTGCCCGTGAAATTCTGGATTCCCGTGGGAACCCGACCGTCGAGGTTGATGTGGTTCTGGAGAGCGGGGCGCGTGGACGCGCAGGCGTTCCATCGGGCGCAAGCACCGGGGCGCATGAAGCGGTTGAGCTTCGTGACAATGACAAGAAGCGTTATCTCGGCAAAGGCGTACGTCAGGCCGTGGATTACGTGAACACGGAAATTTATGAGGCGCTGCTGGGTATGGACCCGGAAGAGCAGGTCATTATCGATCAGACCATGATTGATCTCGATGGCACCGACAACAAAGCCAAGCTTGGCGCGAATGCTATTCTCGGCGTGTCGATGGCGTGTGCGAAGGCGTGTTCGGATGAACTGGATGTGCCACTCTATAAATATCTCGGCGGATCATACGCGCATTTGCTGCCGACCCCGATGATGAACATTATCAATGGTGGCAAGCATGCCGACAACCCGGTCGATTTCCAGGAATTCATGATCATGCCGGTTGGTGCCGAGAGCTTTTCCGAAGCTTTGCGTTGTGGCGCCGAGGTTTTCCATGCGCTGAAAAAACAACTGCATGATGCCGGTATGAACACAAACGTCGGCGATGAAGGCGGTTTTGCACCGGCTGTATCCTCCGCAACCGAAGCACTCGATTTCATCATGAAGTCGATTGAATCGGCTGGTTACAAGCCCGGTGAGGATGTCGTGATCGCGCTCGATTGCGCCGCGACGGAGTTCTTCGCAGGCGGCAAGTACAATTTGGAAGGTGAGGGCCGTACGCTCACTTCTGCGCAGATGGTTCAGTATTTCACCGAGCTGTGCGACAAATACCCGATCGTATCGATCGAAGATGGATTGGCCGAAGATGACTGGGATGGCTGGATCGCGCTCAATGCTGCGCTCGGCGACCGCGTTCAACTGGTGGGCGATGATTTGTTCGTTACCAACCCGAAACGCCTTGCCCGCGGTATCGAAGAAAAAGCCGCCAATGCCATCCTCGTGAAGGTCAACCAGATCGGTACATTGTCGGAAACATTCGAAGCCATCGAAATGGCGAAGCGCGCCGGATATGGCATCATCCTGTCGCACCGTTCCGGTGAGACGGAAGATTCCACGATTGCTGATATTGCCGTGGCGACCAATGCTGGTCAGATCAAAACAGGTTCATTGTCCCGTTCCGACCGGGTTGCCAAATACAATCAATTGCTGCGCATCGAAGAAGAATTGGGCCCAGCGGCGAAATATGCCGGTGCGTCAGTTCTTCGTGCCAAGCCGCAAGGCAAGGCCGCCAAGAAAAAGGCCGCGTAATCAAATTAAAATCCCCGCAAGTCGCGGGGATTTTTTTATTGTGACTTTAGAAGCCGAAGGTTATTTTCTGCCTCTGACATGGCTTCGGGGGACAGTACATCTTTAAAGTCAGCCATTTCATAGAAGGGGCGGATTTCAATTTCAGATGGGCCCATCATTGGGTTGGGACATTTTTTCACCCATTCGACAGCCTCGTTCATGTCTTTGACGTCCCAGATCCAGTAACCCGCGACCAGTTCATTCACATCCTTGGTAAAGGGGCCATCGACAACGGTGCGGGTCGTGCCATCGAATTTCACGCGCTTGGCTTGCGAGGTTGGTTTAAGCCCGTCGCCGTCTTTCATGATGCCAGCGTCGATCAATTGCTGATTAAAGCGTCCCATATCTTCGAACATCTTTTCCATTTCAGGGCCGGACATGATGCCTGCTTCGCTGTCTGCGGTTGCCTTTACAAAAATCATCACGCGCATATTCGTATCTCCTTTGTTAACATTATTCCGTGAACAGGCCGGGCGGGAATTTGGGTGCTGCCCAGTAATCTTTTTTCAAATGGCCCGAAAGATATTCGATCAACGAACGGGTGCGCTCCAATGCTTCCAGACAATCAATGCCGAACCGTTCACGCGGAATTTTCTGCATAAAGCTGATTTCGTTTTCTTCTGGGTCGCCTTCGCGAGCGTAGATAAATCCATCCTGCGCATAAATATCGGCAAACCAGTCCATATCTTCATCCTGTAAAATCACGCCGTCTTTCCCGCCGCCGATTTTTTCAAGGATAGGGGCCATTTCATCCAACGTGTCGTAACAGGGAAAGTTCATCGATAGGCCCTTGTCGCCACGCGAAAAAGTGAGCTTGAGCCAGAAATACTGGTTGATCTCCCAATCCTGCCGCCCGTAGTTTTTGGCGAGGCGCTGCACCTCTTCATAATATTCCAGAAGCTGTTCGGCATATTGTTCGGCCTTGAGCGAGCGAAAATTGTGCGTTTCTGCCGCCTTGTTCGTGACAGACGGAAGGGGAGTCGTTTCTTTCCGCTCCGCAATGCTGATCACATCGTGCGGACCGTAATAGAAATCTTCATTAATGCAGAAGCTGATGTCCACATTGATGAAATCCAGAAGTTCGCAATCTTTGAGCCATGAGGTGTTCATGGGACTATGGATAAGGGGAATGGCGGCAAAAGCCAATCCATAAAAACAACCGTTGCGACGGTTGTTTTGTTTCAGAAAAATGTGAATCAAATGAGTCATTTAGCGGCTTTCGTTCTGGCTTTGTGCTAGAATAACCCGCTGGAATCACTCAGATTTCTGCTTGCGCCTACGACTCCAATGTGATTCATTAGAAGAATGAAGAGATTAATTGAACAGCGCTATGTCGTCCGCCAGAACCTTGTGGCGGTGATTGGCGTGTGCCTGTCGATTTACTTCTGCTATCACCTGATAGCGGGTGAGCGCAGCTATTTACGCCTTGTTTCATTGAATTCCCAGATGGCGACCACCGAAATCCAGTTGGCATCCGCCACACAGGAACGCACCGCGCTGGAGCAAAAAGTCGTCATGATGCGCCCCGGCCATGTGAACGCCGATCTTCTGGAAGAGCAGGCCCGTAAAGTGCTCGGGTTCTCTTACCAAGACGAGAAGATGGTTATAAAGAACTAGCAGTTCTTGAACTTTTCTTTCACTTTTCAAAATTCCCCTTATTTCTCAATATGTTGCAGTGCACAAACGGTCCTTTTTTGCTGGAATTGGGATTAAGAATTGTGTACTAAAAGTCACGACATTCTGAAAATTGTAGCCAATAGCAACAAGGTAAACTCTCAATGGCCGCCGATAAAAAACCATCCAAGAAGCCTAACCTCAAATCCGTTTCGAATATTTCGCCCGAGCAAGATGCCGAGGCGATGAAAAAATTGTATCGCGAGATGCTGCTGATCCGTCGTTTTGAAGAGAAAGCGGGGCAGTTATACGGCATGGGCCTGATCGGTGGTTTCTGCCACCTTTATATCGGCCAAGAAGCCGTGGTTACCGGCATTCAATCTGTACAGGAAGAGGGCGACACCGTTATCACCACATACCGCGATCACGGGCATATGCTCGCATGCGGTATGGAAGCGCGCGGCGTGATGGCCGAACTGACCGGACGCGGCACAGGGTATTCGCGCGGTAAGGGCGGATCGATGCACATGTTCTCGTCTGAGAAAAACTTCTTCGGCGGACACGGCATCGTTGGTGCATCGACTGCACTTGGCACCGGCCTTGGTTTCTATCACAAATATTCCGGCGATAACGGCGTGGCCGTTGCCTATATGGGCGATGGATCGGCGAACCAAGGGCAGGTGGCGGAGTGCTATAACATGGCCGCGCTCTGGAAGCTTCCTGTTCTCTACGTCATTGAAAACAACCAGTACGGTATGGGGACGAGTGTTCAACGCTCAAGCGCCGGGAAACTCTATCAACGCGGATCCGGTTACGGTATTCCGGGTGAACAGGTTGATGGTATGGATGTGTTCTCGGTTCAGGCCGCGGCGCGTCAGGCGATTGATTACGTTCGTTCCGGTAACGGCCCGTATATCCTCGAAGTTCTCACATACCGTTTCCGTGGTCATTCGATGTCTGACCCTGCGAAATACCGCACCAAGGAAGAAGTCGATGGCATGAAGGAAAACCGCGATCCTATCGCGAATATCCGCGTCAAGATTCTGGAAGAGGCCGGTGTTGACGAAGCTGAACTGAAAGCGATTGAGGCAGAAATAAAGGAAATCGTTAACGATGCCGCCGAATTCGCGCAAAGCTCGCCCGAACTTCCGCCGGAAGATTTGTGGACCGATGTTCTCAAAGAAGTCGTTTATTAGGAAGCCGCTATGGGAGATGTTGTTCCATTTAAATTAAAAACGTTCCCTGAAGCTCTTCCATCCAGTGGGGAAGATCTTAAGCATTTTTCGACGTGTATGTTTGCGATCAGGGACAATTTTAAAGGTGTGGCAAAAAGACTAGTTCATGAAAAAGCCGACGAATTCGGCCTGTCAGGACTGACGCGATTAACATTTGTTGCATTGGATGTTGCACGTGTTTCCGGTTTGTCGAGAGAGTATTCAAATGCCGCTATGGATAGAATACTCAAGGGAAGACATGAAGACGCTTATGAGATTTTAGAGACGCTGGCCTACCCACAACCGGCTAAGAAGGAACTGCAATGACAGACATCATGAATGATAGTGTCCGTGATCCTTTCTGGGATGGTGCCAAGCGTATCATGCAGAATTATAACGGCGTTGCGCTCGACCTCGTGAAAGAGCAAGCCGACAAAAAAGGCCTGAATGGTATTCATCGTTTTATTTTTGTCGCTTGTGAACAGATGCGCCTTGATGGCCTTCGCGGCGCATTCAAGGAAGCGGCCTTGATATATCATGCCATGGATTACAACAAAGATACGCCGCGTCAATTGCTCGAAAATCTTGCTTATCCCACTCCATCAGTAAGGAATGACCTATAATGCCTATTCAAGTACTCATGCCTGCGCTTTCCCCGACAATGACGGAAGGCAATCTTGCCAAGTGGCACAAAAAAGAAGGCGACACCGTCAAGGCCGGTGAAGTCATCGCGGAAATCGAAACCGACAAGGCGACGATGGAAGTGGAAGCCGTGGATGAAGGCACGATTGGCAAAATTCTGATTGCCGCCGGAACGCAGAACGTTGCCGTCAATACGCCGATTGCCGTTCTTCTGGCCGATGGCGAAAGCAATGACAATATTGCCGCGTCGCAAACACAGGCCAATGTTGATACCAAGGTCAATCTGGATATTCCGTGCATTCCACAATCCAAACCGCAAGATGGCCCCATTGCCACAACGCTGGCGACGCAGCCGACCGGTGCGAATATCACCAACCGCGACATCCTGTATGCGCAAGGCGTGATTATCGAGCCGCCTGTGTTTGATGAAGCCAAATTCATGGCCAACACCAAAACGCAGACTGTGCGTGAAGCGTTGCGCGATGCGATGGCCGAAGAAATGCGCAATGATGATAAAGTTTACATCATGGGTGAAGAAGTCGCCGAATATAACGGCGCGTACAAAGTCACTCAAGGGTTGCTGGATGAGTTCGGCGCGAAACGCGTGATCGATACACCAATAACCGAGCATGGTTTTGCCGGGATCGCCGTTGGTTCTGCGTTCAAAGGCCTGAAACCGATTGTGGAGTTCATGACGATGAACTTCGCGATGCAAGCGATTGACCACATTATCAACTCCGCCGCCAAGACCTTATATATGGCGGGCGGTCAGCTGGGATGCCCCATCGTGTTCCGTGGCCCGAATGGCGCCGCCGCGCGCGTTGGTGCTCAGCATAGCCAATCATACGCGTCATGGTATGGGCATGTTCCGGGCCTAAAAGTGATTGCGCCGTGGTCTGCCGCGGATGCCAAAGGTTTGATGAAGGCCGCAATCCGCGACCCGAACCCGGTTGTCGTCCTTGAAAACGAAATCATGTATGGCCAGTCATTCGAAGTTCCGACCGATGAAGATTTTGTTATTCCCATCGGCCGCGCCAAGATCGAACGCGAAGGCAAGGATGTAACCATCGTCGCCTATTCAATCATGGTCGGAAAAGCATTGAAGGCCGCCGAGAAACTGGCGGAAGAGGGGATCGATGCAGAAGTTATCAACTTGCGCACCATTCGCCCGATTGATCGCTGGACGATTATCGAATCCGTCAAGAAGACCAACCGTGTTGTTTGTGTCGAAGAAGACTGGCCGTTTGCGGGCGTGAACGCCGAGATCGCCGCGATGGTGAACGAACACGCGTTCGATTACCTCGATGCGCCGGTGAAACGCGTTAACGCGAAAGACGTGCCTCTGCCATACGCAGCCAGTCTGGAAGCTCTTGCTCTGCCTCAGGCTGAGCATATTGTTCAGGCTGTGAAGGAGGTTTGCTATCG
>CAZUYV010000048.1:0-6234 GCA_964624435.1 uncultured Micavibrio sp.
GACAGACCGGGCATGGTGTTAATTTCCAAAAAATATACCCCATCCGCGCCCGGTTGGGAAACGTCATATCGCAGGTCGGCGCGGGCAATCCCCTTACATCCAAGAACGTTATAAACCTTAACGGCATAATCCATGGCGGTTTTGGCAACAATTTCCGGAACATCGGCGGGGGTGATCAGTTCGGTGGTCTTGTCATGATATTTGGCGTCGTAATCGAAAAAGCGGCCGGAAAACAGGATTTCGGTAACGCCCAGCGCCTTGCCATCCAAAACCGCGACATGGATCTCGCGGCCCGGAACGAATTTTTCGACGAGGGCTTCATCACCGAAATGCCATGTGGCCTCATCGATCGGCTTCTGGTTTTCGCCTTCAAGGATGATGCGAACGCCGACAGATGATCCTTCATTGATCGGCTTCACGACATAGGGGCGCGGCATAACTGTTTCCGCCAAAATATCCTGCTTGCTCGCGACCTTACCTTCCGCTGTTCGCACGCCGACTGAATTGGCCAGTTTCTTCGTGAGCGTTTTGTCCATGCCGATGGCGGATGCCGCCACGCCGGAATGGGTATAGGGAATTCCAAGGGCTTCAAGCACGCCCTGAATGACGCCATCTTCACCGCCACGGCCATACAGATTGTTAAACACAACATCAGGTTTGGGCGTTAACGCATTGACGAGGCTTTTCAAATCGCGCGTGACATCGATGACTTTGACATCATATCCGCTCTCTTTCAGCGCTGCGGCAACATGCTCGCCTTTGAACAGCGATACTTCGCGCTCCGAGCTCCAACCGCCAACCAAAAGGGCCACTTTCTTTGTCATTTTACTTCCTTCTTTCTTCCGTCATTTCGGCTTTCCACCGTAACTTTTACTGTTATCGCCGTCACTCCAGCGTCACCCCCGCCTTGTGCGGGGGTCCGGCCCATCATCACGCACAGACCTCTTCATATAAATCACGCCAGTCAGGGTTCATCTGTTCAATCACTCGCATTTTCCATTCGCGCGGCCATCTTTTTAAACGTTTCTCTCGGCGTATGGCATTCTCAGCATCATCAAATATCTCGTAATAAACGAGAGTTTTAACATCATACTTCTGCGTAAAACCCTCAACAACTTCGTTTTTATGTTCCCATATACGTTTGGATAAATCGGATGTCACTCCGACATAAAATGTACTGTTTCTCGCCCGAGCCAAAATATAAACATAAAATTTCTTTTCCATGTTTTGACTTCCGGATGCCCGCACAAGGCGGGCATGACGTTACGCCGGGATGACGGCTCTATGCGGGGCATGACGAACATGCTCGCTTAAATATTCCGATACGATGGGCGACAGCGCGGTTTTTTCGGCTATCGTCCCGGCATTCATCCATTGAACCGCCAAAAATTTGTCCGGTTCTTTTAATTGAAGCTCGCCACCTAACAACTGGCAAACCTTGTAATAAATAATATCGTCACCATTCTGGCGCGACCCCAGATTAAAGACAGGGGCTACACTCAAACCCGTCTCCTCTTCCACCTCGCGGATCAACGCGGCATCAAGCGATTCATCTTCCGGCTCGACCTTGCCGCTGGGGAAAGTCCAGCTGCCATCCTTGCGCTGTAAAAACACGAGGTCTTCCTTAGACCGGATAATTCCCACGACAATGTTCATGCCTTGCCCATCCTTTTAATTTCCCACCGTAGGGTGATTCCAAATCGTTCCAAAACCCTTTTGCGTAATTCTTCACCGAGGGCTTCAAGATCGGCGGATGTGGCGGAACCGGTATTAATCATGAAATTACAATGCTTTTCGCTCATGATTGCACCGCCCACTGTAAGGCCGCGTCCGCCAACCTCATCTATAATTTTCCAAACCTTTGTGTCGGGAGAAAGGCCCGCTTGTTCCAATTCTATGGCAGATGGATTGGCGAAGGTGCTTCCGCCTGTCTTTTCCCGGATCGGCTGGCTTGCCTCGCGCTTCGCCTTAATCTCGGCCATGCGCGCCAGAACGCCCTCGGAATTGTCCTTCACACCTTTGAACAAGGCAGACACCAGGACGTAATCATCCGGCACATTGGTGTGGCGGTATGTCATCTCCATATCTTCGGGCGTCAGGACATGAACATTGCCATCCCGGTCCACGGCCTCGCAGGAAATCAAAACATCTTTCGTTTCCACGCCATAACATCCGGCATTCATTTTGAGCGCGCCGCCAATCGTGCCGGGGATACCGCTGAAAAATTCGAGGCCGCCTATCCCCGCCTCCGCCGCCACCTGCGCGACATTGGCATCGAGCGCGAGCGCGCCCACCATCACGGTTTCCTCAAATACATCGATCCCGGCAAATTCGCGGCCCAGACGGATCGTTACACCCGGCAACCCGCCATCGCGGATAATGGTGTTGGAGAGAGCGCCAAACACATGGAGCGGCATGCCCGTCTCCTCGCCCGCATAACAAACAGGCGAAGACGACTCTATCTCCGGTGCCGATGGGTACAGCGCGGAAAACTCGGTCAGGAAATGTTTCAGATCTTCATGATCGGCGGGCTTGAACAAAATCTCCGCCGTGCCGCCGCATTTGAACCAACCCATCTGGCCCAGCGCTGCGTTCTCGGTGTACCGTCCGCGAACGACTGGCAGGGTGCCTACTTTCAACTGGGCTTGCGTCATGTCCTCACGCCTTCCGCTTAAACGTACTCATCATGGATTTACCCAGGGCCTTGGGCAATTGCTTCAAAGGCGTCTTTTCATCGGCTGGAATTTTATCGACGATATAGACCGGGTTGTTGCCGGTAATCTGGATCAGGGTTTGCGACACAGGGCGTTCGATTTTTTGCAGTTGCGGGCGTTCCTCTTCCAGCACCGGGTGTTCGCTACCACCATGCTGCATCTGGCTGCGGATTTTATCAATGGCGCGCATGATGCCGTACGGGTTCTTGGCATAGGGGATATAGGCATCATCGATAAAACGGCAATCGAGATGCAGCTTGCCATAGCCGAAAAACTGGCCGAACCATCCTTGATCAACATGGGCGCCCAGAATGTCATCAATGCCCGTCGCATCGATTTTGACATTGATGAATCCGTGTTTGTACAAAAGGCGCTTTGTGGTCACGAGGATATCGGTCGACCAGTATTTGATCAGCTGCCGGAGAAAGATATAGACCCCGCCCACGGTTGTGATCCATCCGAACAATCCGGGCTCAAGACCAATGCTGAAATAAGGCAATGTCACATTATAGACTGGGATATACTGGCCGAAATTCACCCAGATCAGGTAATCGCTGATCCAGCCAAAGCCCGCGAGCAGGACGAACCACCAAAATCCATTCATCAGGTAAATCCAGTGAAGATGGGTCCGGCAAACCGGCTTCTCCCCTTCCTGCAATGTCTTGCCGAGATATCTCATGCTCTCTGCTTTTCGTTGCTGGCAAAAATCTTTTCAAGCTCGCCCGGTAAGGCATAGGCCCATTTGGTGATATCGCCCGCGCCAAGGCAGATAACAAAATCACCTTTCTGTGCAGTGGCGGCAATCATTGCAGGCAACGCATCGGGCCCGGACAATTCTTCCACCTGCTTGTGGCCGTGGTCACGCAAACCCTGTGCCAGCGCCTGCTTGCTCGCGCCCTCAATCGGCGGCTCCCCTGCGGCATATACATCGGCGACGATGACGCTGTCGGCATCGTTGAGGCAGGTGCAGAAATCGTCGAACAAACTATGCAATCTGGTATAACGGTGCGGCTGCACCACGGCAATCACACGCCCCTCGCTCCCGCTCACGGCCTGACGCGCAGCTTTGAGCACAGCCTGAATTTCCACCGGGTGATGGCCGTAATCATCGATGATGGTAATGCCATTCACATCGCCGGTTTTGGTGAAGCGTCGTTTGACGCCCGAGAAATTCTTCAGCGCCGTTTTCATCTGCGCCGGGTTCATGCCGAGCTTATAGGCAACCGCCAGCGCCGAGAGAGAGTTCTGCACATTGTGCTGCCCCAGCATCGGCAGCGCGACATCTTTCAAAACCAGTTCCGTCCCCGTAATGCTTTCGGCGAAGGTGACATCGAACACGCTGCCATGCGCATCGGTGCGGATATTGTCCGCTCGCACATCCGCCTGCGGATTAAAACCATAGGTAATCACAACACGGTCGCGAATTTCGGGGATCATCGCCTGCACGGCGGGATGATCGGTGCAAAGCACGGCAAACCCATAGAACGGGATATTTTCGATGAACTGGCGGAACGCCGCCTTGATGGAATCGTAATCGCCGTAATGGTCCAGATGCTCGGGGTAGATATTGGTGACGATGGCGACGGTCGCCGGAAGTTTTGTGAATGTACCGTCTGATTCATCGGCCTCCACCACCATCCACTCGCCCTGCCCCATGCGGGTGTTGGTGCCGTATTTGTTGACGATGCCGCCATTGATGACGGTGGGGTCAAAATCCCCCTCTTCCAGCATCGCACCAACCATAGATGTCGTTGTTGTCTTGCCGTGCGTGCCGCCGATGGCAACCGCCATTTTGAGACGCATAAGTTCGGCCAGCATTTCGGCGCGGCGGACAATGGGAAGTTTTGCAGCACGTGCGGCGGCGAGTTCTGCATTGCCTTCCTTGATGGCGGAGGAAACGACGACGATGGCGGCGTCGGCAACATTCGCGGCCTCATGTCCGATGAAAACTTTGATTCCTTGTTTGCGCAGACGGTCGAGATTGTACCCGTCTGATTGGTCAGACCCCTGCACCGTATAACCAAGACCGTTCAGGACCTCGGCAATACCCGACATCCCAATTCCACCGATCCCGATAAAGTGCAGGATCCCCACGCTTTGAGGCATAATTCGCATAAGGGAAACCTAGCGGAAACCCTTATGGATCACAATGTTTTTAGGGATAAAAGTGACTTATATTTCAAAGCCGAATGTTGCTCTTTGTTCCTTGCCGGAAAGACCCAGCGCCGCCTTGGCTATGGCCAACGCATTTCCCGCGACTGTTCTTTTATAGTTATAGACAAGGGAAAGATCGGCATTTTCAGAGGGTTCTTTGCCTGCCTCATCCAAGCGTTTCGGCAGGTCATTGATTGAATGTCCCATCATTTTACAAACTGCTTCAAATGCCTCTTCCTGAGACACGCCCATTTTATGAAGATCGGATGTAAAGGCAATCGCTGCAAACGCGCCTTTTTCAGGCGATTGTTTAGCCGCCTTCAAAAATGCATAGGAAAAATTGGATGCCTGCACGGCTATAACCGCAATGGGATTGGTTTTGTCTTGGGCGTTACTCATAGCAAACTCCTTAAATTATGCCAGAAGCTACCATGCCCAATACTTATGTCAACTTCTAAGCGATCCTGAAGGCCGCCTTGGGGACATCAAGCGCCGGGGCATGTTGGTGATCGCCAACCAAGTCCTTGATTAGATGGAAACTTTCTTCCAGAGACTTGTCAGCCCGGTCGCTAACCGTCACCACGAAGGCCGTGAGGATGCCACCAGCTTGATGCGTGGTCTGGGCTGCGTTAAAGGCATCCCACAAATAGCGATATTCTTTATTTTCCAAAGAGATAGTCATGACACACCGTTTACTTGTTTTTGCTGCGGTGCTTATAACCAAAAACCGGGTGTTTTATCAAGAAAAATCAACCCTGCGGGTTTTTATCCCAGCCGCTGGCCAGTGCCATGACGATATTCCCCAGTTTCCGGGCCGCATCGGGGCGGCCACAGGCGCGGGCGTTTTCGGCGGCGCGGAACAATGTTTCGGGGGTTTGCAGGAATGTTTCGAGGCGCGCCGACAAGGCATCAACCGTAAACCCGTTCTGCGTCATCACCCACCCGCCCCCGGCATCGGCCACGGAATCGGCATTGCGTTTTTGCTGCTGGTCGGCGTGGTGCGGATAGGGCACGAAAATCGCCGGGCGACCCGCGGTGGTCACTTCCGACACGGTCCCCGCGCCGGAACGGCAGATCACCAGATGGCACCGTTCGAACTGCAACGCCATGTCTTTGAAGAACGGGCGCAGATCGACCTTGATTTTGGCATCGTCATAAATGCTCTGCACGCGCGGTATATCCACCTCATGACATTGCTGGACAATATCAAGGCGCGCGCGGTGATGCGGCGACAGGCTGGCAAGGGCGAGCGGCACGACATCGGCAAACACCGACGCACCTTGTGATCCACCTGTAATGAAAATACGAAGGGGGCCATCCTGTTCAATGGTCGGGAATGGCTTGTTGTAGAGGGATGAAATATCGG
>CAZUYV010000048.1:6334-9601 GCA_964624435.1 uncultured Micavibrio sp.
GGGCCATCCTGTTCAATGGTCGGGAATGGCTTGTTGTAGAGGGATGAAATATCGGGGCGCACAGGATTGCCCGTGACAACCGCGCGCGCTTCATCGGTGTTGTCCAATCCTTCAACATGGCCCCATGCCACCGCGATACGGTCGGCCTTGGGCGCAAGGAACACATTGGCCTTACCAAGGATGGCATTTTGTTCATGAATGACGGTGGGAATTTTCATTGTCTGCGCTGCATACACACCGGGGATGCTCGGGTATCCTCCAAAACCAACAACGACGGCTGGCTTAAGATCAGACAAAACTTTGCGCGCCTGAAAAAACCCAAGGCCTAAGGCGATGGCCGATTGGGCCTTCTTGAATATTCCTGCGCCTGCTGCGCCGGACTTAACCACGTAAATGGGAATGCCGCCTGCGAACGGCTCAAACCGTTTACCGCGAATATCGGTGATCAACGCAACGCGGTATCCGCGTGATAACAAATCCTGCGCCAATGCATCGGCCGGGAACATATGTCCGCCGGTGCCGCCCGCGCTCAGCAAAATCAGTTTTGGTACTGGCTTAATACTCTCATTCATACTCATGAAAAACTCCTACCATGTCACCCCCGCCTTGTGCGGGGGTCTGGAAAAATAACGGGCGTAGCTTTGCTACGCTCCCATTTGTTCCGGATGCCCGCATGATGGCGGGCATGACAAAGAAAATACTCATGTTATATTGCCCCCGATAGGCCGGATCGACAAGCCCCCGCGCGCGATACCCGATCTACCCTGCCGCCGGGTCAATGCCAGCAGCATTCCCGCCGCTATCCCGGTGGACAATAAGGACGATCCACCATAGCTGATAAACGGCAACGTCATGCCCTTGGTGGGGAGAAGATGAAGCGTGGAGCCCATATTGACGAGGGCCTGAAGGCCGAACATGGTCAGTAATCCTCCGCTCGCGAAAATCACGAACATATTGTCGGTATCCATGATGCGGTTGTACCCGCGCACAAGGATGTAACCATACAGCGCGACAAGGAAGATCACGGCGAGCATACCCAGTTCTTCCCCCGCCACCGCGAAGATGAAATCCGCATGCGCATCGGGAATGGTGAGTTTGACAGTCCCCTGCCCCGGCCCAGTGCCAAACAACCCGCCATGCTGAAACGCCATCAGCGAACGGTCGATCTGATATGTGTCACCGCTTTCAGGGTTTAGGAATCGGTCTACCCGGCTTTGCACGTGGGAAAATCCGAAATAGGCCGCGAATACGGCGCCAACACCGCCGACACAGGCCAGCGCAATCCAGCGGAATGGCAATCCGGCGAGGAAGATGATGGCAAAGAAACAGCAGGTAACGACAAACGTCATCCCCATATCAGGCTGTAACACCAGCAACGTCACGACCAGAAGATACAATCCAATCGCAAACTGAAAACCCGGGAAGGTTGGTTTCTCTTTTTGTTGTGACAGGAACCATGCGGCAACGACGAGGAAGCTCGGCTTCACGAATTCAGATGGCTGCAGGGAAAAGAACGGCAATTGGATCCAGCGCTGCGCACCCTTGATTTCCTCACCGACAAACAAAACGGCGATCATGGCCACAATCGAACAACCCAGAACGACGAGCGCGGTACGCCACACCTGTTGCAAACTCATCATCGATATACCGATCATGGCAAGAAGCGCAGGGACCAGGACAATAAGATGGCGAATGGTGAAATGATTGGGATCGACGCCAATTCTATCCGCCACTGGCGGGCTTGCCGCCGCCACCAGCATGATCCCGATGACCGCGATAATCAGCAGGACCGTGAGCGTCACGCGGTCAACCGTCCACCACCAGCGTCCCAGAATCGATTTGTCGGTGCGGGTAAAAATTTTCATTCTGGTGTCTCAACGGAAAGATTGTTGACGATATCGGCAAAGACATTGCCGCGATGTTCAAAATTTTCAAACTGGTCCCACGACGCGCAGGCAGGCGATAACAACACCGTCCCCGCCCCGCCCGGTTCTCCCCGGTTGGCTTGCGCCGCCGCGTGCGCCTCAATCGTCGCGATGTCGATGGTGACGCAGAGCGTGTTGGCCACGCCGTTTTTATCCAGCCACCGCGCAAACTCATCCGCCGCCTCGCCGATCAAATAAACATGGCGGATATGATCGAGCAAAGGTTGCAATCCTTCGAGGCCCCCTGTCTTGGGACGACCGCCCGCGATCAGGTAAATATTGTTGAACGATGCCACGGCCTTTGATGTCGCCTCGGCATTGGTGGCCTTGCTGTCATTGATATAGGCGACGCCATTGATAGTGCGAACAAGGAACTGGCGGTGCGGCAAACCGGGAAATGTTTTGATATGCTCGATAATAATCTCGGCCGGAAAACCAAACGCACGGCAGGCGACATAGGCGGCGCAGATGTTCTGCTGGTTATGCACACCGCGCAATGATTGCATGGCGGTCAGATCAGTGATTTCAATGGCAGGGCCGGAACTCGCATCGACCAGCATATTGTTTTTCGCATAAACACCGTTGGTCAGCTCTTTCACCACGGAAATCGGCACCATGGTCCGCGCCCCGGCCTGCAACGCCTTCTCATAAATCTCCAGCGATGGCGCATCGTCGACGCCGCAAACACCAACCCCAGCATGATCAAATATATGGGCCTTCGCCGCCGCATAATGCTCCATGGTTCCATGACGGTCCAGATGATCCGGCGTGATGTTGAGCAGCACCGAAATATCCGGGCGGTATGTCGGGCACAAATCCATCTGGTAGGAAGATATCTCCAGAACGATCACGCCATTCTGCGCGGGCATTTCAAGGCTGAGCGCAGCCTTGCCGATATTCCCGCCGACAACGCAATCAACCCCCGCGCTGGAAAGTATATGCCCGATCAAGGCCGTCGTGGTGGATTTGCCATTGGTGCCGGTGATGCCGATGGTTTTTCGGCCATGGTCTGCGCGGTGCAAAATCTCCAGATCACCAATAATTTCAATCCCCGCCAGCTTCGCCTTCTGCGCCACCGGGTGTGGCTCCGGAAACGACAGCGGAATGCCGGGCGCGAGGACGAGAACGCCAAACCCTGTCATATCGCTCTCGTTTAAATCTTCGACAATCGCTCCGGCTTCAACGGCGCGCCCACGGCTGTCTGCATTGTCATCCCAGGCGAAAACTTGCGTGCCGGCATTGATCAAGGCTTCAATCGTTGCAATCCCCGACACACCGATGCCTAATACGGCAACCGGTTTTCCGTTCAGGGTTTCAACGAATGGCCTGCAATTAATCATGC
>CAZUYV010000049.1:0-9594 GCA_964624435.1 uncultured Micavibrio sp.
ACCAAAGTTTCCAAAGTGGGGGAGACATCGATTACAATAGAAATTGAGAGCTGGGCCCTCCGCCACAACCATGGACGCAATTACGAATATATAAAAGTCACTGAAGGTTTTTACACTTATGTCCATATCGATGAAAAACGCATTCCGACAAAAATCAAACCGCTGGCTTAGTGTTTTCACACTGGCGGTGGTGATGGCTGTAGCGATGGTTGCCGCCGGTCCAACTGCGCGCGCCGAAGTGATGGGGCTCGACCTCACCAAGATTGCCAAGCTCAAGCCCGTGGAATTTTTACCGCAAGAACAATTCGACAAGAAGACGCGGGTTGAAACCGAAACAGCCCCTTACAATGATCCGTACCTACCGTACGAACTTCGCGTGCCCAAAGATTGGACGGAAAACGTACAAGCCGGGGTTGGTGATTTAAAAAATGATGATAAGGCGCTGAGCGATACAGTCCTTGATATTCTCGGCCGTTATATTGGTCAGCCCAAGAACCTTGTGCGTAGCTATGTCGTCGTTGAGGCGATGAATTTGAAATACGAAGTGGGCCTGCGCGATTGGTTCCTCAATTTCATTCTGAAGAACGGATTTTCTCTTGCGGCGTTCGGTGAAAAATCGACCAAGGAGCTTGAGGCCATTTATATTCAGGTTATCGATGACCAGACCTATTCCGTGCGCGTGCGAGTCATGACCAACGGCCCGCGATTGGTGATGGTGCGATATTACCTGCCGCAGGATAATATCGCGGATGAACGCCAGCAGCAGGCGCAGGTGATCGCGTCCTTCAAACTGGTCAAACCATCGACGGAGCGGATTGAGAAGCAACTGGAATATGGCTTCCTCGACCAATCCTTCTTCAATTATCCCGAGAGCTGGACCTTGCAGGCCAAGCCAATTTATTCGATCGAACGGATGACGGCCAAGGTTTACAAAAAGATGGGTGAGAAAGAAGCAGAAACCCTCGACGGTCAGATCAAGATCGATGTCATTTCGCGTCTTCTTAATACAACGCTGGCCGATGAAACCAAGGCGTGGCGCGAAGCCAGCAAGATCAAGGGCTACACGATTGGGAAGATGATCGAGAGCATTCCCTATACTTATGACTCATCTATTAAAACAGGCAAGACCCAAGCCTATGAACTGCTGCCCGATAACAAGGCAACGATGAAAAACTATGAATTCGTCGTTTCCATCATGCAGGGCAATGATTTTTATTACATCGTCAGTTTGATCACCCCAGCGCGAGGGCAGGATTTTTATATCTGGTCGCGTAATCTGGAAGCATTCAAGATCGTCAATGAAACCTTACGCCGAAGCAATCTGCCCAAGGTTGATGCGGCCAATCCCAACGATCCGTATTTCGATTATATGAAAGAACAATAAAAAAACCGGCCATCCCCACGATGGCCGGTTTTTCGTTCGGGTGATAATTGGTTATGCCGAGTAATACATCTTGAATTCAATCGGGTGCGGCATGGTTTCGAACGCATCGATTTCTTCCATTTTCAGGTCAATGTACGCAGCGATTGCATCTTTCGTGAAGACATCGCCTTTCAGCAGGAAGTCATGGTCTGCCTTCAGGCTGTTCACGGCTTCACGCAAAGAACCGCAGACTGTCGGTACTTTCGCCAGTTCGTCTTCCGGGAGTTCATAGAGGTTTGCATCCATGGCGTCACCTGGGTGGATTTTGTTTTGAATACCATCGAGACCAGCCATCAACATCGCAGCGAAGGCAAGGTAAGGGTTCGCCGTTGGATCCGGGAAGCGAACTTCCACACGTTTTGCCTTTGGTGAATTCCCAAATGGAATGCGGCAGGAAGCAGAACGGTTGCGGGCGGAGTAGGCGAGCAGGACAGGGGCCTCATAACCCGGGACCAGACGCTTGTAGGAGTTGGTGGATGGATTGGTGAAGCAGTTCAGCGCGCGAGCGTGCTTGATGATACCGCCAATGTAGAAGAGCGCCATGTCGGACAGGCCCGCATATTTTTCACCGGCGAAGAGAGGCTTGCCAGCATTCCACAACGATTGGTGTACGTGCATACCCGAGCCGTTATCGCCAAAAACAGGCTTTGGCATGAAGGTTGCCGTTTTGCCGTAGGTGTGGGCGACATTGTGCACGGCGTATTTGTAGAGCTGCATATTGTCCGCGCAGTCAACGAGCGTTGAGAAGAAAATCCCGAGTTCGCATTGTGAGGCAGCAACTTCATGGTGATGTTTTTCAACAGGAACGCCAAGGGAGGCCAGAACGGTGAGCATTTCGGCACGGAGGTCGGAGAGGGCATCAACCGGAGCTTCAGGGAAGTAACCACCCTTGATGGTTGGGCGGTGGCCGGTGTTACCATCATCATACGCCTTGCCGGTGTTGTAAGGTCCTTCGATGGAATCGAATTCGTAGGAAACCTTGTTCATCTTCACATCGAACTTCACATCATCAAAGACGAAGAATTCAGCCTCTGGGCCAAGATACGCTGTATCGGCAATCCCGGTTGATTTCAGATATGCCTCAGCTTTCAGGGCAACTGTGCGTGGGCAGCGGCCATAGCCATCGCCACTGATTGGTTCAAACACGGTGCAGAATACTTTGACAGTGGGTTGCGCCGCAAACGGGTCGAGCCAGCATTTGCTCCAATCCGGGACAAGGCACATGTCGGATTCATTGATGGCTTTCCAACCGGCGATGGATGACCCATCGATCATGATGCCGTCTTTGAACATATCTTCATCGATGGTGGAGATATGCTGGTCCGTATGGTGCATTTTGCCGCGAGGGTCTGTGAACTGAAATCCCACAAACTGGATATCGTTTTCATCGGCGAATTTTTTGAATTCGGAATGGGATTTGAATTTCAGAGCGTGCGGGGACGTAACCATTGGGGATTCCTTGTGATTGAGTAATTATACGAAAAATAGACAGCAGGCATGCGCCAGTAGCATGGCTTGTTAGCATACGCAGTATAACAAAGTCTAGGAGGTTTTTGGGCAGAAGGATGAAAATTCCCACCGAATAATCCTTGAACGGGTGGGGGCGTTCGATTATACAAAGCCTGTCCTTTAGGACATGGCGGACGTAGCTCAGCTGGTAGAGCCCCTGGTTGTGGTCCAGGTTGTCGCGGGTTCGAGCCCCGTCGTTCGCCCCATTTTCCCTTCTATATATGACCATGAGTAGGCATAAGGGGCCGTTTTCCCTTTTTGTTGACATTTTCCATATATACAGATAATGTCTTTTCCATCATGACAAATATTCAAATTATACGTCGCCCAACGGCGGAATTGGTCAACCCAGAGCGTGCTGCTGGAATTATGGCGGGGTTTAATCTTGCCCTGAAATTTACGGCCTTGGCTGATGCGGGTTTTAGTATTGAGCGGGCCAGAGCGGGGAAAATGTTTCCGGACAATATTGAGCTCTATTTTTCAAAGTATGCGCAATATATCCGGGATATTCGTGAGGATGTTCCCAAAAACATCATTACCGAAGAGCAGTTCCTTGCGCAGGAACTAGAAATTACCGATTCTTATCAGGAGCAAACAAGTTTCTGGAATGGGCAGCTAGGGAATAAAATCCCTTTTGTTGAAATGCTGAGCCGTACAAAGAAGCTTACGATTTGTGGTCAGTTCATGGGGCTAACGTATAACCCGATTGAGGGGCCCCCAACATTCGGAAACCAAGCAATCAATGTCTGTCTTTCCCGACCGAGTGATAAAGACGAATGGTCTATGACAGGTTATCATGCCAAATATCTGCGTGACTTTGGTGACTCGTCAGACGGCTGTGTCGCCAACGTATCGGCCGAAGTTCGATCGATAGCGTTGTGCTAATTCATTGACCAATCAAGTTTAAAGCCCCGCCAGATGCGGGGTTTTTCTTTTTTTGCAATCGTCGTATAAAACCCTATGACCAACATTATTAAGAATGTGCCTGCGCTTTGGCGCGTGGCGCTGCCCGTTATTAAACCGGATGCGCATAAATATGATCGCGGAGTCGCGGTGATTTATGGCGCGCCGAGGATGACGGGCGCTACACGGTTGGCGGCTATGGCCTGCGCGCGCGTTGGTGCGGGGCTGGTGTGTGTCATTGCGCCGGAAGGCACAGGTGATATTTATCGGCGTACATTGCCTGCCCATATTATTGTCGAAGATGGTGGTGGGACGATTGCGGATACACGTTGTCGTTCGGTTTTATTTGGTTCGGGTTGGACGGAAGAAGATGGGGCCGAACATCTGTTTGCAATTCAAAAGGCTATGACACTAAATCACATTAAAGGAATCGTTCTTGATGCCGGTGCGTTTCTGGCAGCCAAGGGATTGTCATCATCTAAATTCATTGCGACACCGCATGAGGGAGAATTTGCAAAAGCGTTTCCCGATCTGGTGGGTGACAAGATGGATAAAGCTCAAGAGGCGGCGGCGCGCGTCGGTGGAATAATTGTCTTGAAAGGGCCTCAAACGATTGTTGCTGGGACGGGCGATCCAATTGTTCAGGATCGATCATTGCCGCAACTGGCAACGGGTGGAACGGGCGACGTTTTGGCTGGGATGATTGCAGGATTTGTGGCGCAGGGAATGGATTTGCGGCTGGCCTCTGCCGCTGCTGTCTGGATACACGGGGAGGCGGCGGCGCAGTTTGGGGTAGGGCTGGTTGCCAGTGATCTGCCCGACGTTATCCCATCTGTTTTGCAAGATATATTGACGTAACTACATAAAAAACGACATTATCACTTTAACATGTATATAGAGTCCGAAAATCTGGATATGGCTGGCAATATACTGGCCGATATTTTCACCAAGTCCCATGCCGGACAGGAATTGAGATTTTCAGGTAGACCGGAAACTTATTTGGAAGATTTTTCTTTCCTGATTTTTGACCCTGAAAAAGATGAGATTCCTAGCCATACTATTGAGAAACTGGCGGATATATTTAATGAAGTGGGAATCCCCGTTTTACGACGTGATAAACCCCATTATGTCTCTTTGCCTACTTTCGGACCTTACCTATCCATAAGCCGGAATCAGGATGATCCGGCGCAGCCTGAAACCCTCATCGAGTTGAAGATGATCCGTCTGGAACAGCTTTGGGCGAAGGAAGAGGCCCTGAGAAAGGCCTTTAGTGCCCGTTTCTCGGTCATAAATCCCTAAAAACCCCTTGGCATTGCTAGGGCTTTGGGCTAAAACCGCCGGAGCTTTTGCGCGGGTATGGCGAAATTGGCAGACGCACCAGATTTAGGTTCTGGCGCCGCAAGGCGTGGGGGTTCAAGTCCCTCTACCCGCACCATATTAAACAAGGACATTAGGAAAACCATGCAAGTTAAAGAAATCAAATCAGAAGGCCTGAATATCGAGATGGAAGTCACGGTTCCGGCCAATGACATCCGCAAAGAGCAGGAAGTCCGTTTGAAAGAGGTCGGCAAGACCGTCAAATTCCCTGGTTTCCGTCCCGGCAAAGTGCCGATGAAAATGCTGGAGCAAAAATACGGTCGCGCCGTCATGGGCGAAGTGCTGGAGAGCGTTGTCAGCAAGACAACGGCAAAAGTCCTGAAAGACAAAAATATCCGCCCCGCGATGCAGCCGAAAATCGAAGTGAAAGAATTCGATGAAGGCAAAGATCTCGTGTTCAATATGCAGCTGGAAACACTGCCGACATTCGAGATCATGAACCTGAAAGGTATCAAGCTGGAACGCCCGGTTGCCAAAGTTGATCCAAAGACAATCGATGAAAGCCTGACCCGCATTGCATCGAGCAACAATTCCACCAAGCCAATCGAAGGTAACCGCGCCGCCAAGAAAGGCGATATTGCGATCATTACATTCCATGGCCGCACCAAGGACGATGGCGTACAGCATGAGGGCATGCATGCGCACGGCGTTGAGCTGGAACTTGGTTCAGGCCGCTTCATTCCTGGTTTCGAAGAGCAAATCGAAGGCAAAAAGGCCGGCGAGACATTCGAAGTCAATGTGAAGTTCCCAGCCGATTACGGCGCGAAAGAACTGGCTGGTCGTGAAGCGATTTTCGACACGGTATTGGAATCGATCAATGAAACGACCCCTGCGGCGATTGATGAGGACCTTGCCAAGAAACTGGGCTTTAAAGACCTGACCGCCCTGCGCGGCGCGGTTGAGCAGCAGATGAGCAGCGAATACGAACAACAAAGCAGACTCAAAGTGAAGCGTCAGCTTCTTGATATTCTGGATGAAAACCATGATTTCGAGATTCCAGCGTCTATGGTCGAGGCTGAATATAAAGGTATCGTTCAGCAGATCGAAAATGAGCGCAAAGCGAACCCCGAAGCTGGTGGCGAACTGAGCGAGGAAGAGCAGGAAGAGTTAAAAGCGATTGCGGAACGCCGCGTTCGCCTCGGCCTTATCCTGTCCGAAGTTGGCACGAAGAATAAAGTAACTGTTTCCAATCAGGAAATTCAACGCGCTGTCATGCTCGAAGCCCAGAAATACCCGGGCTATGAGAAGCAAGTGTTCGAATACTATAAGAACAACCCGCAAGCGCTCGACATGATGCGTGCGCCTATCTTCGAAGAAAAAGTCGTTGAGCTGATCTTTAAGGACTCCGATATCACGGACAAAGATGTCACGATTGAGGAACTGATGAAGGAAGAAGATGAAGAGGCGCTGAAGCCAAAGAAAAAGGCCTCGGGTGATAAGAAACCTGCCGCCAAGAAAAAGGCAGCCTCTAAAAAAGACGAATAATCATAGAAAACCCGCCAGATGGCGGGTTTTTTGATGCCTGTTGGAACCTAGCCTTTAAAGCGGCTTGAAATTCCAGAATCTTCAGGCATCATGAAGTACCCGTCCTGTTCTGGAGCCGGGTATCCCAAGTTCTTTTTGAATATTCACCGATACGTTCACTTTATAAATCTAATAGGAGAGATATCCATGAAACGCATTATCACTATGCTGAGTGTGCTTGTTGCTACCGCCTTGTTTGGCGCCCCTGCAATGGCAAGTTCTAACAAAGATTATAACTGTAGCTATACCAATGCTGGCGACGGCCCACAATTGGATTACGACTTTGCCGACCGCAAAGACGTTAAGAAAAGCGATGTAAAGGCGCTTCAGACAGCTTTGAATAAGGCCGGCTATCCATCGGGTCCGATTGACGGTATCTATGGCCCAATCACAACCAAGGCTGTTCGTGGATATCAAGCGAAGCGCAATATGGACGGCAATGGAAAGCTGACTGCAGAAACACTGCGTTCCCTGAAAATCGTTTCGTGGTGCGGTTATGATCACCGCTTGCACCGCAACTACAACTAAGTTTTTTAGTATTCATGAAAACCGGGCTTATGGCCCGGTTTTTTCTTTAGAGATAAGGAAGTCGTATTTGATTATGTATAAGTTGAATGTTGCCACCGTTTCTAGAGAAGAGGGTGAAAGCTCTTGAAATGGGGCCAAGCGGGCTATAGGTTTAAGAAGTGATTCAAACCTCTTAGCCGAAAAGATTCCCGTCATGAGCATGTTCCCAAAAGACCGCGACCCAGTCGAAATTTACAATAACTATCTGGTCCCGACCGTTATCGAGCAGACCAACCGGGGTGAGCGCGCCTTTGACATTTATTCGCGCCTTCTGAAAGAGCGCATCATCTTCCTGACCGGCGGTGTTGACGATGGCGTTTCAAGCGTGATCTGCGCCCAGTTTCTGTTTCTTGAATCTGAAAACCCGACCAAGGATATTTCGTTCTACATCAATTCCCCAGGCGGTGTTGTGACATCCGGTATGGCGATGTACGACACGATGCAATATATCAAGCCGGCGGTTTCGACCGTCTGTATCGGCCAAGCCGCTTCGATGGGTTCTCTGCTCCTCACAGCAGGTGCGGCAGGTAAGCGTTTCGCGCTGCCGAATGCCCGTATCATGATCCACCAGCCATCGGGTGGGGCGCAGGGGCAGGCGACAGACATTGAAATCCAGGCGCGCGAAATCTTACGTCTGCGTGCCAACCTGAACAATATTTACGTTCATCACACAGGCCGCAAACTGGCAGACATTGAAAAAGCGATGGAACGCGATAACTTCATGTCTGCGGAAGAGGCGAAGAAGTTCGGTCTGATCGATCAGGTCGTCGATAGCCGCACTGAAGCGGAGAAGACTCTAGACAAATAATTCGTTTAGAATTTGTTTACACTTTAATCCCGGCGCAAGCCGGGATTATGGTCTGAAAGCGAAATTTTAGCCCTAAAAACCGCAGAAAACTTGGGCCAAGCGGCCGCCCCTTGAAAAATTAACCAGTGATATCATGTTGATATGATAGAATGGTGTTTTGCGAGGTTGCCTTAGGGGGCCTTGAATAAGAAGAAGGATAAAACATGCTGGGTAGCTTCACAAAAGATAAAGATACATTTGCGGTTCTACCGCTCCGCGACATTGTCGTGTTCCCCCATATGATTGTGCCATTGTTCGTTGGCCGTGAAAAATCGGTCAAGGCGCTTGAGCATGTCATGGCAGAATCTAAAAAGATTTTGCTGGTGACCCAGAAGTCGCCTTCGGAAGATGATCCGACATCGGATGACATCCATTTGATAGGGACTGTTGGCACCATCTTGCAATTGCTTAAGCTGCCCGATGGCACAGTTAAAGTGCTGGTCGAGGGGATCGAGCGCGTCAAAATTACATCCTTCAATCCACGTCCTGATTTTATCGAGGCCAATGTTACGCCGATGATCGATGAGACCATCAAGGATGAGGAGCTGGAAGCCTTGTCCCGCGCCATCGTTGCGCAGTTCGAACAATACGTGAAACTGAACAAGAAAATTCCACCAGAAGTTATTGTCTCAGTCAACCAGATCGAAGAGCCGGGTAAGATGGCCGATACCATCGCCTCGCACCTTTCTCTCAAAATTGATGAGAAACAGGAATTATTGTCTCTGCCCAACACCGCAGACCGCCTTGAAAAAATCTACGGCTTCATGGAAGGCGAGATAGGCGTTCTGCAGGTGGAAAAACGTATTCGCAACCGCGTCAAACGCCAGATGGAAAAGACACAGCGCGAGTATTACCTCAATGAACAATTGAAGGCGATCCAGAAAGAGCTGGGCGAGGGCGAAGATGGCCTTGACGAACTCGGCGAACTCGAAAAGAAAATCAACGAGACGAAACTTTCGAAAGAAGCGCATGAAAAGGCAAAAGGCGAGTTAAAGAAACTTCGTCAGATGAGCCCGATGTCGGCGGAAGCCACAGTGGTGCGCAACTATCTCGACTGGATTTTGTCTGTTCCTTGGGACAAACGCAGCCGTGTCAAAAAAGACATCAAGGCCGCGAAGAAAATTCTCGATCAGGACCATTTCGGCCTCGAAAAAGTCAAAGAACGCATTCTTGAATATCTTGCCGTACAGCAACGTACCGGCAAGGTGAAGGGATCGATCCTCTGCCTCGTCGGTCCTCCGGGGGTTGGTAAGACCTCGCTCGGTCAATCGATTGCGAAGGCGACAAACCGTAACTTCGTTCGCATGAGCCTCGGCGGTGTGCGCGATGAATCGGAAATTCGTGGTCACAGACGCACCTATATTGGCGCTCTGCCGGGTAAGATCATTCAGGGTATGAAGAAAGCCAAAACCAGCAACCCGCTGTTCCTTCTCGATGAGATCGA
>CAZUYV010000050.1:0-9576 GCA_964624435.1 uncultured Micavibrio sp.
AGTATGACCAGTGGCAGGAAATGATGTCCCAGAATTATAAAAAAGCCTGTGTGTTCGGCGGAACCGGCTTTGTTGGCCGCCAGATTGTTCGCGAACTCGCCCGCCAAGGCTATATTATAAAGGTCGCGACCCGGGTGCCGGAACGCGGCTTTTTCCTTAAACCTTCCGGCGATGTCGGGCAGATTGTGCCGTTTGCCTGCAACTATGGGGATGCTGCCAGCGTGCGGGATGCCGTTCGGGGATGCGACGTGGTCATCAACTGCATTGGCGTCCTGTTCGAAAAGGGCAAATCCACCTTTCAGGCGATCCATGTTGATCTCGCTGCGCGCATCGCTTCGGCCTGCGCCGATGAAAAAGTTGAACGCCTTGTCCATGTGTCTGCGCTTGGTTGCGATACCGCGCAATCCCAATACGGGAAATCGAAAAAGCAGGGTGAAGAGGCTGTTTTGAAAAACTTTGCCGGCGCCACCATTTTGCGCCCGAGCATTATCTTTGGCCCCGAAGATGAATTCTTTAACATGTTTGCAAAGCTTTCGGTTGTTTTGCCGGTTCTGCCGCTGATTGGCGGCGGCAACACGAAATTCCAGCCCGTCTATGTGGGCGATGTCGCCGATGCCGTGATGGCCGCGCTGGCGAACCACGAGACCAAGGGCAAAATATTTGAACTTGGCGGGCCGGAGGTTCTGACCTTCCGTGAAGTCTATGCCAGATTGTTCCGCGAAACCGCGCGCAAAAAAATTCTTGTCTCTCTGCCTTGGGGGATTGCGAAATTCCAGGGATCGGTGATGAGCCTTTTGCCAAAACCGCTTTTGACGGCGGATCAGGTTGAATCCCTGAAGACGGATACTATTGTCGGCCCGCATGCCCTGACGTTTCGCGACTTAGCGATAGTGCCGACGGGCATGGATGCGATTTTGCCATCCTATCTGGCGCGGTATCGCCCGGGCGGACGGTTTGGCGATAAAAAACGGGCGTAATGTTCATAAATTTGCCTTGATGGGGGAATAAAAGCGAAGTCATGAAAATCATGTTGAGACATATCCTGTTCCTGCTGGGCCTTGTTCTGGCCATGCAGGCCGTGCCTGTTTTCATCAAGGTTGCCAGCGCGCAGACTTTGCGCATTGCCGCCGTTGTGAATGACGAAGCGATTTCGATGACGGATGTCGAAGAACGCATGAAGCTGGTGATGATTTCATCGGGCCTTCCCAACAACAAAGAAATTCGCGCCAAGATCATGCCGCAGGTTGTTGAGGGCCTGATTGAAGAGCAGTTGAAATTGCAAGAAGCATCGCGTCATGAACTCAGCGTCAATGAAGAAGAAATTGAAGAAGGCTTTGCCGCCATCGCCGCCCAGAACAAATTCGATGCCGCAAAATTCAAGGGTCTTTTAAAACAGCAGGGCATTCCGGTTAAAACGCTGGAGCGCCAGATCCGCGCTCAACTGGCCTGGACCAAAGTTGTGAAAGCCGTTTACCGCAAGCAGGTCGATGTGAACGACAAGGATGTCGATAACCGCATTGAACGGTTGAAGGGAAGCCTCGGCAAAACCGAATATCTGGTTTCTGAAATTTTCCTGCCCTTTGATGACCAGAAACGCGCCGCCGAAATTCAACAATTCGCCACGCGCATGGCGGCGGAACTGCAAGCCAAGAAGGCACCGTTCGGCCCTGTTGCCGCACAATTTTCCAAGGCGGCGGGCGCTGAAAATGGCGGAAGCCTCGGCTGGGTTCAGCAAGGGGATCTTGATGCCGACCTGGAGAAAGTTTTGCTCGGTCTGACAGAGGGGCAAATCAGCAATCCGATCCGTACATCGGGCGGGATTTATATTCTCTTCCTGCAGAAGAAACGTACCCTGACAGAAGAGTCTATCCCATCACGAGATGACCTGACCAACATGATCGGGTTTGAACGTCTCGACCGTGTTCAGCAAAAGGCGTTGCTGGATCTAAAATCCTCCGCCTTCATTGACCGACGTGTCTGATCAGAACCCTATCGCCGATCTGCCACCACTCCGCGATATCATCCGCGATCATGATCTGCGCGCTGAAAAAAAACTCGGCCAGAATTTTTTGCTCGACCTCAACCTCACCGGAAAAATTGCCCGCGCCGCTGGTGCGCTGGACGCTTGCACAGTTTTTGAAATCGGCCCCGGCCCCGGCGGTTTGACGCGCGCTATCCTTTTGGCGGGCGCAAAAAAACTGATCGCGATTGAATATGACCCCCGCGCAATTGTGGCTCTGCAATCCCTGCAAGCCGCCGCAGGCGGGCGGTTAAGCATCATTCAGGAAGATGCCCTGCGCTGTGATTTGATGGCGCTGGCGAAACAGGAAAATGCGAAAGGCCCTTACGTTATCATTGCGAACCTGCCTTATAATATTGCAACGCCTTTGCTCACGGGCTGGCTGGAAGAAATTTATAACGAACCTGCGCGGTATCGCGAACTGGTGCTGATGTTCCAAAAGGAAGTGGCGCAACGCATCGTGGCAAAGGTAGGGAGCAAGGAATATGGCAGGCTTTCGATCCTTGCCCAGTTTATCTGCGATGGAAAAATTTCGTTCCATGTTCCTGCGGCCGCGTTTACGCCGCCACCCAAGGTGACATCATCTATTGTGCGTCTCGTGCCCAAACCAGTTTCGCCGGACAGACCAAAATTTCAAACGATTGAAAAATTGACGGCCGCTGCGTTCGGTCAGCGCCGAAAAATGATCAGAGGATCGTTAAAAGCCTATCTCCCGCAGATAGAAGAATGCGGTCTTTCACCCGAAGCGCGGGCGGAAGAGTTGAGTGTGGATGATTTTGTTAAGTTGGCCATCGCGATTGAAAAATCGACAGGCTAAAGACCTTCTTTTAAACCGCGCACGAAATCAGAGAGACCGCTGGTGCGGTGACGTTTCAGGCGTTCGGCATCCAGAATCAATTGCGCCTGCTGGATCGCCAGCTCAACATTGTTGTTGATCATCACATAATCATATTCGGAATAATGCGTCATTTCATCGGACGCCTTGTCCATCCGGTGGCGGATCGTTTCTTCGTTGTCCTGCGCCCGGGCGCGAAGGCGACGTTCCAGTTCTTTGGCATTGGGGGGAAGAAGGAAGACAGTGACCAGATCGTCACGCGCAATTTCACGAAGCTGCTGTGTCCCCTGCCAGTCGATATCGAAGATAACATCCTGGCCACGGGCGAGGGCTTCTTCTACTGGCTGGCGCGGCGTGCCGTAGTAATTGCTGAAGACCTTGGCATGTTCCAGCATTTCACCATTTTCGACCATCGCGTTGAATTCGGGGATCTCAACAAAATAATAATCCTGCCCATCGACTTCGCCCGGGCGGCGCTGGCGCGTTGTTGCCGAAATCGAAATCACGAGATCCGGATTGCTTTTGAGAAGTGCGCGCGTGATCGTGGTTTTTCCAGCCCCGGAAGGAGAGGAAAGCACGAACATCAGACCACGGCGTTGTAGAGGCGTATCCATAGACAGTAAAAACCCATAACCTTATTTATAGCGTCTATTCTAACGGGGGTTTTCGGCGGTTGAAAGCACCGATTTGTATTTTTGTAACAGGATGATAGGGTTAACGTATGACACAATCCCCTTCTGCCCCAAAATCTATCCTCATCACCGGCGCTTCGAGCGGGCTGGGCGAGGGGCTGGCATTGCACTATGCCGGACCGGGTATTTTTCTTGCCTTGAGTGGGCGAAATGGCGAGCGGCTCGAGAATGTCGCGACTGCCTGCCGGGCCAAGGGCGCTATTGTTGAAACAACCACACTCTCAGTTGCGGCCACTGGCCTGATGCAAGACTGGGTTATGGCGATGGACCAGAAATTCCCCCTCGACCTCGTCATCGCCAACGCCGGAATATCGGGTGGCACAGGCGGATCGATGCTGGGCGAAACTGTTTCACAGGCCCGTATGATCTTCGATGTGAATTTGAATGGCGTTTTGAACACGATTGACCCGATCCTGCCCAGAATGGTGGAACGGCGGCATGGGCAGATCGCGGTGATGAGTTCGCTTGCAGGGTTTCGTGGATGGGCGGGCGCGCCTGCCTATAGCGCCTCTAAGGGCGCGGTCCGATTTTATGGGGAAGCCTTGCGCGGTGCGGTTGCAAAAAGCGGTGTAAAAATCAACGTCATATGCCCCGGCTTTGTGAAAACCCGGATGACCGATGAAAACGATTTCCCCATGCCCTTTTTGATGGATCGGGACCGCGCGGTCAGGATTATTACACGGGGGCTAGCCGCGAATCGGGGGCGAATTGCCTTCCCGCTGCCAACCCATTTTTCAGCTTGGTTTATATCGATTTTGCCTGACAGCCTGACCCAGATAATCCTGAAAATAGTCCCGGCCAAACCTGCCAGCCGCTAACGCTTTGAAATATTCATGATAAATATTTACTGACACAGTTCCAAAAGCAATTGATTCTTGCTGCGAAATCAGTCAATTATTAAGATAGAGCGACACAACCTATATTACTGTGTGCTTATGTTAAGGAAGGCGGTTCGCCGCCAATTTTTTAGAAGAACTGAATATAAATTTTTTCGCCTACGTAACCTATAGTTGATTTTTTTTTAATGGGCATTCCTGCAGGAGTATGCCGAGATGGATTTAAAAACACTAGAACAGCAATCGGATAAAGCTTCGGCTTTGCTCAAGGCATTGGCGAATGAAAAACGCCTTCTGATTGTTTGCATTCTTTCCAAGGGTGAAAAAAACGTCGGTGAACTCGAAGAGTTTATCGGCCTCAGCCAATCAGCCTTGTCGCAGCATCTTGCGCGTCTTCGCCGCGACGGCATTGTCGATACGCGCCGCGAAGCCCAGACAATTTATTATTCGATCAAGGACAAAACAGTTTCAGAACTGCTTGGTTGCCTTTGCGGAATTTATGACGGCAAGCTTGCCTGAGCGGAAAACGATTTCCACACAGTCTCTGGCGCAAGATCTTCCAGATTTCCTTTTTGAATAGTCACGACATTGTGACCTTTGGGGGCATGGCGCTGTGGATTGCTATGCCTTGAAAATAAAACCATTGTTGGAATGCCTGTCGGTGCAATCATATGCATGGGGCCGGTGTCATTGCCTATCGCGCCCTGTGCCTTACGCGCCAAGGCAACGACATCAGACAAATTTGTTTGTCCCGAAAGATTGAGTGCGCCTGTGCACGCGGCGGCGATTTTGCCGTTTACATCATTCTCCGCCTCTGTGCCGATCAACACAGGTTGAACACCGCGTTCGGCAAGTTTCTGAGCAAGGGCGATATAGCCCTTGGCAGGCCAACGTTTTTCAGGCCGTGTCGGTGCGGAGCCTGCCACCAGCAACACGTAAGGCAATGTCAAACCTTCAAAATCAGTACGGCCTTCTATCCATTCCAGACGATCGATGTCTACGTCTTTTATCCCCGCCAGTCCCAAAGTTTGGACGTGGCCATCGAACCCGGAACCCGCAGTGCGGTCCGGAGAATCATTGCGGATGGTGGCACCTTTGCCCGCGCCGACCCATACAGGTTTTGGCGTGTAAAAAAGGCGCATATAAAATTGGGTGCGGTCATTGTTTTGAAGATCATAGACACGCCCGAATTTTTCAGCATTCAAACGGTTTCGCAGCGCGAGCCATTTCCCGATCTCAAAAAATTTCGGACGTTCATCAATAATAATGTCGTTGAAATAACCACTGGCTTGCGCAAGGTTGCGGAAAGGGGCGGTGGTCAAAAGGGTAATAGCGGCATCGGGATGGTGTTTGCGGATGGCGGCCATGGGGCCAAGGGCCTGAACAAAATCGCCAAGGGCGCCAAGTTTAATAACAAGGATCGCTTCGCGGCCCATCCGTTATTCCGCGGCCTGTTTTAGAGCAGATTCCGGTTCATCTTCACGCAGACGCTGAAGCCCGAATTTTTCCTGCAACAATTCGGCATAGACATTCATGGTTTCATCCACCATGCGTTCGCGGGTGAAATTTTCGGCGACATGCATCATGGCATTGGTGGCCATGTGGGCGCGTTCTGTGCCATCCATATCGAGGGCCTCTTTAATCGCAGCCGACAAAGCCTCGGCATTGCTTGGCGGGACCAGCCATCCGGTGTATCCGGCGATGACGGTTTCCTGTGCGCCGCCGTGGTCGGTCGCCACAATCGGCCGGCCCATGGCCTGCGCCTCTACCGGCACGCGACCAAAGCCTTCAGGATCGGTTGAAGCGGATACGACAACAGTGGAAAGCATATAGGCGGCAGGCATGTCATTGCAGTGGCCGATAATGCGCACGCGGCCTTCAAGTCCCTTGGCAGCAATCGCTGTTTCCAGTTCCTGGCGGTATTCGGAACGGCCCTGATCATCACCAATTAGAACACAGAAGACATCTTCGCGATTCAATTGGGCGATGGCCTCGATCAGAAACAGGTGACCTTTCCATCGTGTAATGCGCCCCGGCATCATAACGATGGTGCAGCCATCGGGCAGGCGCCATTCCTGCGACAGTTTGATCAGGTGCAACGGCGCAACAGAACTGGGGTGGAATTTTTCGAGCGCGACCCCGCGATGAATAACGCGGATGTTACGCTGGTCGATTTCATAATTTTTTAAAAGATAGTCGCGCACAAAATTAGAAATCGCGATCACGCGTTCGCCGCGGGCGATGGAGGAATTGTAAAAACGTTTGGCCTTGCCGGAAATATTGAACGGTGCATGGCAGGTTGTCATGAAACGTGCGCTGGTGTTCTTGCAGGCCTTCCATGCCGACCATGCCGGGGCGCGGGAGCGTGCATGCACGATATCAACATTATGCTGCTTGATCAGTCTTTTGATGCGGCCGATATTACGCCACATGATAAGAGGATTTTTGCTGTGGACCGGCAGATCGAAATGCAATGAACCACCACGCAGAATTTCAGGGATGCGCGCACCGCCATTGGAAACGACAATAGATTTAGCGCCAGACTTTACCAGCTCCGCCGCAACATCGATACATCCTTGTTCAGCGCCACCTGCGCCAAGGGATGGGATGACCTGCAGGACAACAGGGACCTTTTGCTGGGTCGCTGCCTTTTGAAGGATGTCGTGTTTCGAAGTTTGCATGGTTTTGTCTTTCACACCGCGCTATAATTACGCCAGACAAGAAGTAGCACAACTCCAGAGTCGCAGCCAAAAAGAAAAAGGGGTTTGACCCACATGTCCGTATCCTTTTTAGAGCGGGAAGGAATGCCAAAACTGGCCTATCAACGCCAGAATGGCCATAAAAGGGAGTTGCCGACCCTGGTGTTCCTGCATGGTTTCCGGTCCGATATGATGGGAACCAAGGCGGAATTTCTGGCGCAAGAATGTGAAAGAAACGGGCAAAGTTACCTGCGTTTTGATTACAGCGGCCATGGCCAATCCGGTGGAAAATTCGAAGATGGAAATATTGGTGTCTGGTTAGAAGATACGCTTGCCGTGATCGATCAATTGACCGAAGGGAAGATACTCCTGATCGGTTCTTCTATGGGGGGATGGATTGGCCTTCACGTTGCACTGGCGCGTCAACAACGCATGGCGGGATTTATCGGCCTTGCCGCCGCTCCTGATTTCACACGCTGGATTCTGGATGATCTTTCACCTGAGCATAAGAAGGCTCTGCAAGAGGATGGGAAATTCGTCGTCGAAAATGAATTCGGCGGGCCTTATACCATCACGCAAAATTTCTTCGATGATGGTGAAAGGCAATGCTTGCTGGATCAACCGATTGAGCTATCTATTCCTGTGCGATTGGTGCAGGGAATGAAGGATGATGATGTGCCGTGGCAAGCGGCCCACCGCATTGTGAATGCCATCACCGGGCAGGATAAAAAAGTGTATTTGCTGGAAGAGGGGGGCCATCGCCTTTCACGTCCGGGCGATCTTGAATTGCTGGCAAAACTTGTGGCGGAATTATCGGCCTAGCGGCGTTTGTATTTGAATTTATCGTCGCGGTCGCGATCTTTAAAGACGCCTTCATAAGGAGAATTATTCGCCATCTGACGTCCCAATCTCCAGCCGCGATAAGGTGGCAAGCCGATCAGGCGGGCCAGGGCAAGATAGATCAAAAACAAACCAACCGGGATTAACCCCACCACAAAGGTGAACTGGCGCAAAACAGGATCGACAAAATTTTTCCAGTTTGTGTCGCCAATGACTTCCCGTGAATTTTCATAAAGATCAGGCACGTAGGTTACAAAAAGATAGCCAAAATCGCTGACCTGATACGCCTCGGGATCGATATCCAAAGCTTCCAACCGGGCTTTTTTCTCAGGATCGACCATGTAGCTTACATAGAAATCATGACTGATGGCTGCAAAGAAGGGCAGCAGCAGGATAAAGCACCATAATTTAACGGAACCGCCCATAATTTTGGCTTTCTGACCGTGAAAAACGAGGGAAGCCTTGGGGAATCAAGGCGACTAACCTATTCAATCATATCCGCACCCCTTCGCCAAGGATGGAAAAGCAGTTGAGCCCCGCTTTTACCGGGGTTTACAGCCCGGCCCATCTTACGATTGCGGACTTGCGCGGCCCTGCCTTTTTAGATAGGTTGCCCCCCGTAATGGACTGGACGAGTGGCAGAGCGGTTGAATGCGCACGCCTGGAAAGTGTGTATACGCCAAAAGCGTATCGGGGGTTCGAATCCCCCCTCGTCCGCCATTAGAAGCAAAGGCCCCTGTTTCCGGGGGCCTTTTTTCATTCTTATAGGACCTATGCTTTTGAATAAATTTAGAAATTGGGCTTGAGAAATATGCCGGGATGACTACATTCCTCTGACTTTATAAAGCCAGAGAGAATTTTATGTCCCATCATATTGAAATGTCCGCCGAACCATCCAAGGAATTTATCGTCCTGATGGCATCCCTGATGTCGATTGTCGCCATCTCGATCGATGCTCTTCTCCCGGCTCTTGGCGTGGTCGCTGGCGACCTCCGGCTTGCCAATCCCAACCATGCGCAATATCTGATCGGTTTTATCTTCGCCGGTATGGCAATCGGCCAGTTGATCAGCGGCCCGCTTTCCGATGCGCTGGGCCGTAAAAAAATTCTCTATTACGGGATCGCGCTTTACCTATGCGGCAGCGTTCTGTGTTATTTCGCGGACAGTTTGCAATGGATGCTGGTTGGTCGGATCATTCAGGGGGTCGGTGTTTCCGGCCCTTACATTTCTTCCATCTCTATTGTACGCGATCGTTACAGTGGGCGCGCCATGGCACGCGTTATGTCGATTGTGACCATGATCTTCATCATGGTCCCGGCGATTGCACCGAGCATTGGTCAGGCAATCTTGATGTTTGCCGACTGGCGCATGATTTTCGTTCTTTATATGGTCTATTCTATAGGAATTGGCGCATGGCTGTATTTCCGCCTCGATGAGACGCTGCCGCCAGAACGCCGCATCCCCTTCACCTTTTCCAATATCGCGCATGGCGCCAAACAGGTATTCAGCAATCGTGTGACGGTGAGTTATACGCTCTGCATGGGCCTGTTGTTCGGCAGTTTCTTTGGCTATCTCAATTCATCGCAGCAGATTTTCCAGGACCAGTTCGGCGCCGGGAAAATGTTTGCGATTTATTTTGGTATTCTTGCGCTGG
>CAZUYV010000051.1:0-9482 GCA_964624435.1 uncultured Micavibrio sp.
CCTAAAATTTTAGGCATTCTTTAACGCCCCTTAAACTTTTTCAATTAACATAAAAATTGAAGCATATTTGAATTAACCCGTGAGAACGCGGAACAGGCCCCACCCACACAGGGAGGCCCCGCCGGCGGGTTCGTTTTTTTATGGTTCATTCCCGTCTCTCTGCTTTATGCCGAAAGGATGTTGCCCCCGCACCATCTCCCCCCTTTCGGTATGCTCCCGGCAGATAGGCGTTTCGTCCCTTGGCCGCCGGAAAGCTTTTCCGGCGGTTCTTTTTTCTTTAGGACGAGGTTTGTGTTAGCGTGTATAAAGAAATCAGTTTTATCTTCGCCTCGATTTATGGATGCGCCATGACCCAGAAATTTTCCGCTCTTCTTCTAACCGCCTTTGTTTTGACCCTGACGCCCGCTATGGCGCAGGATAAAAAAACGGACAGTGTTGTCGCTAAAGATGCAAAAAAAGAGGCGGCTGTCGTTGCCCCGAAAAAAGAAATCACCCCTATTACCAAATGGATCGATGCTGAAAACGCGTTAATCGACCCGTTGTCGAATGCGGATAAGGAAAGCATCTTTATCCTGAGGCAAAAACATTCCATCATCCGGGTGATCGGTGTGGTGGAACGGGATATCAACAATGCCGTAGAATCTTGCGGCAAGGCCAACCCTGATATGAAGGCGGGGATTGTATCTCGTTTTGAACAATGGAAGAGCGCCGTCAAACCAGTGGTAACAACAGCTCAGAAAAACCTGACCGGTGAAATAGACAAGCAAAGCATTGTTGACAAGGCAAAATTCAAAAAAGTTTTGAAACTGAACGACGAAGCCTTTGAATATGGTGATAAGCGTACAGTCAAAAAACCCGTATCGTCCAAAGAGGCATGCGAAGCGCTGGTTGAAAGTATGGATGACACGGAAGATGATATGATCAGCCTGTTGCAGGATACCCTGTTGCCACCAAGCGTGATTAAGAGCCGCGTTGATAAGCAAAAGTCGCAGTCGGACAAGAAAAAATCTTTCTCCAAAGATCCACAATAGTTAGAACGTCATGAAGATATTACAGGTCATGGCTGGCAATGATCATGGCGGCGCCGAAACGGCGTTTGTTGATATGTGCATTGCCATGCGTGACGCGGGCATGGATATCGAGGTCGCAACCCGTGCCAATCCTATGCGCATCCCGGCGCTGGAACAGGCGGGGATCAAGGTTCACACGCTTCCCTTTGGCGGACCCATCGATATTTTTACGCCTTGGAAGATTGGCCGCATCGCCAAGAAATTCTCGCCCCTGATTATTCAGACATGGATGAGCCGGGGAGCGCAAAAGACCCCGAATTGGAAATCAACCAAAACGCCACAACGTTATCTTGTCGTTTCGAGGCTTGGCGGCTATTACAAGGTCAAGCATTTCAAAAATACGGATTACTTCAATACCATCACCCCGGATATCAAACGCCATCTCGTTGATGGTGGGATTGAGGCGAACAAGGTATCGCATATCAATAATTTCGCCGAGACCGAAAGCAATATTGTGCCGGTGAACAAAGCACAGTTCGATACGCCCGAAAATGCACCAGTCTTGTTAACATTGGCGCGGTTGCATCCCAGCAAGGCACTGGATGTTTTGCTTAACGCGCTGGTTGATCTACCGGGTGTCTATGCGTGGCTGGCCGGGGAAGGGCCTCAACGAGCAGAACTGGAACAAATGGCGCAGGATCTCGGTGTTGCCGATCGTGTTCGCTTTCTTGGTTGGCGGACAGATCGGTCTGCCTTGCTCCGCACTGCTGATATCTGTATTTTCGCAAGTCGTATTGAACCCTTTGGCACGGTGTTCGCGCAAAGCTGGGCGGAAAAGACGCCAGTGATTGTTTCGGATGCTGATGGCCCGCGTCAGTTTTGCCGTGATGGCGAAGATTCCCTGATGGTACCAAAAAATGATGTTGCCGCCTTGCGCGATGCGATTGGGCGATTGCTGGGCGATCAGGCATTACAACAAAAATTGGTGGCAAACGGCTATCAGCGGTATGTGAATGAGTTTACCAAGGAAAAATCCGTTGAGGCTTATCTCAATTACTTCCTCGATATTCTGAAACGCGAAAATATTCTTTAAGCTCTACCGTTATGCAACCTGTGCAATTGTCGCACCATCAATCCCAATAAAATCATCGCGCACGCCTGATGTAATGCCGCCACGGGGATCATGACCTGTGTCAGGATAGTGGTAATTCCAAGACCAACCTGTATGAACACCATGACAGCAAGGGCCACATCGTGCATCCGCCAAGCAAAACTGCAAACCGCGATCAGGGTTGCAATCGCGATCCAGCGGTGAGTGAATTGCAGGGCTGCAGGATCATGCAAAATGGCAAATAATCCTGTGACTTCCGGGGGAATCCAGTGAGCATCCATCTTGGGCCATGTGTTGTAAACCATCCCGCCGTCTTTTCCGGCAACGAAGGCACCCCACAGAATGGTGATCACCAGAAATCCCATGGTGATCCAGCCGTGACGTTTCTGGCAGAAGGTTCCGTTCTTACCTTCATCAGTGAAATCAAAGGCGAGCCAAAGCAGCGCGCACATTAAAAAGAGCGCAAGGCCGAGATGCGCGGCAAGGCGGAAATGGCTGACTGCCGGAACATCGACAAGGCCGCTGACCACCATGTACCAGCCGAGCATACCTTGCAGGCCACCCAGAAAAAGAACGAAGAGAAATTTTGGCTTATATCCCGCCGGGATTTGGTTGCGGACCCAGAACCATAATAGGGGTAGGGCGAAGACGAGGCCGATAAGGCGGCCCCACAAACGGTGCAACCATTCCCAGAAAAAGATCTGCTTGAAATCGGCCAGCTCCATCCAGCTGTTTTTATGCTGGAATTCCGGTGTTGCCTTGTAGAGGCCGAACACCCGCTCCCATTCCACCTCACTCAAAGGCGGGATGGCACCGATCAGCGGCTTCCATTCCACCATCGAAAGGCCGGATTCAGTCAGGCGGGTTATGGCCCCGATAATGGCCATGGCAAAGACCATGAAAGCCGTGAAAAACAGCCAATTCCGTATATTTTTATAGGGGTGCGCCGCGCTCATGTTGACAAATCCTTATCAAATGACATTTATAGCCTCACGATGAGCGAACACAAGACCGATGTGATTATTATTGGCGCGGGCCCGGTGGGCCTGTTTGCCGTTTTTGAACTGGGCCTTCTGGATATGAAGGCGCATCTTGTCGATATTCTGGATCGCCCGGGCGGCCAGTGTGCCGAGCTTTATCCCGAAAAACCGATTTACGATATTCCGGCCTGGCCCGTGATTTCGGGGCAGGATCTGACAAATCGTTTGTTGGAGCAGATCGCACCATTCAAACCGACATTCCATTTCAGCCAGATGGCGGAAGGTCTGACCAAACTGGAGAATGGTAACTGGCAACTCACGACTTCCGAAGGCACAATTATTGAAGCGCCGGTTGTGGTGATCGCGGCGGGCGGCGGGTCGTTCGTTCCAAAAAAACCATCATTGCCCGGCCTCGACGAACACGAAGGCAAGAGCGTTTTTTATGCCGTGCGCAAGATGGATCAATTCAAGGATAAAAAAATCCTGATCGCGGGCGGCGGCGATTCCGCGCTCGACTGGGCGCTCAATCTGCATCCGATTGCTGCGGAAGTAGCTCTCATTCACCGACGCGATGATTTCCGCGCCGCGCCCGACAGCGTGAACAAGATGCGTGAACTGGTGGCGGCCGGTAAAATGAAGCTGCATATCGCTGACTTGAAAGGTTTGCATGCGGAAGAGGGCGTCTTAGCAGGCCTCATCGCGCATAATAAGGATATTGGTGAACATATTATTCCGGCCGACACACTTTTGGCGTTCTACGGTTTGACCATGAAACTTGGCCCGATTGCCGAATTTGGCCTGAACCTTCATGAAAACCTGATCCCGGTCGATACCGAAAAATTCGAAACCCAGACACCCGGTATTTTCTCGATCGGCGATATCAACTGGTATCCCGGGAAACTGAAATTGATTCTGTCCGGTTTCCATGAGGGCGCTTTGATGGCGCAACAGGCGTTTCGTTATGTTTATCCGGACAAGAAACTGCGGTTTCAGTACACAACATCGTCGTCTTCCTTGCAGGAAAAACTTGGCGTGAAGGGCGAGGCCGCTTAAGATCACCCCATGGCCCAGTTTGATTTGATCGTTGCCGCCGGAAAAGCCTATCAGACCAGCTGGCAGGAGCGGAAATATTTGTTCCGCTTGGCTCTGGTGCCATTTCTGGTAAAGGCTTTTTGTTATCTTCTCTCCTTCTCCTTGGGTTATGAAGAAAATCTTCTGATGATGACATTGCTTTTACTGCCGGCCTATTTCACTGAAGGCTGGATGCTCGCACATTATGTTCGTCTGCTTGTGCTTGGCCATCGCTGGCCGTTCCGCCCAACGGGTAATCTGCAGGCGGATTTGCCGATTTTGAAATCGCGGGCGCGGGGCGTGATGGGCGGCCTGCTGGTCTATGTCCTCATTAGTATGGCCCTAGGCGGCATAACCGCCTTTATGGCACACTTCACAGGCGCTCTACCCGACCCCGCGCAGGATCCTTCTTCTGTGCGCCCCGAAATTATGATCGGTATGATTGGCCTAATGATATTCATGGTCTGGGCCTTCCGGTTCCTGTGGCTCTATATCCCTTATTCTCTTAATCTCAACGCGGACACATATTTGCACGCGGTAAAGGGATACGCATCGTCTTTGCCGCTCATTGGCGTCTGGTTGGTGTGTATTATGCCGTTCTTTATGGCGATGCAGCTTTTCAACAAGATGGCTCATTCCATGGGCGATAATGTGGCCTCCTTTGTCTTTGTTCTTTTGATCCTCGTGTTCGATACGATCCGCAGTCTTGTGGCAACGGCCGGCATCACCTATGGCCTTCAGGAAGTTTTTCAAAAGAATAACAAGGTTGATTTGCGGTCATGAAAATCATCGTCACGGATCAGCAAGGTGCTGTGCATGAACTCGAAGGCATTGAAGGCTGGCGGGTCATGGAAATCATCAAGGATTATGGCCTGCCTATCAAGGCGGAATGCGGCGGCTGTGCTGCCTGTGCTACGTGCCATGTTTATGTTGATCCAGAATGGCTGCCCAAGCTTTACCCGATGCGGGATGACGAACAGGAAGCGCTTGATCTGGCCTTCGATGTGACGGATCAGTCCCGCTTGTCCTGCCAGATCATCATGAGTGAAGAGCTGGATGGTTTAAAAGTGACGCTAGCACCGGGCAGCGAGCCTTAAACTTCCGAATTTTTCTGTTTGCTGTCTTTAAATCCATGCATGCCGATGCGCCATTGCAGTGCGACGATTGCGCCTTTCACAGGTTGCAACAATGCAAGGGAGAGGATGATGGATAACGGAATCGTTGTGACCGTGTGCCACCAGAAGGGCGGAGAAAAACGGTTTTCCAGTTCCAGCGCAAAGCCCACCATGATATGCCCCATAAAGAAAATTACGACATAGGCCGGGAAGTCATCGGCGCGGTGATGGTGAAATTCTTCGCCGCAGGCACCGCAATGGTCGGCGACCTTCAGCCAACTGGCAAATAATTTTCCTTCCCCGCATTTGGGGCATTTGCAGGCAGCGCCACGGGACAAGTCTTGTATCAGAGGTGTTTTTTCCATGCGCTCTATATAAGCGCTTTAAGCGGAAAAGCCACCAAAAAAGCCGGACCTGTAAAAGGTCCGGCTTTTGTTGGGAAATAGGGAAATTACTCGGCTTTGGCGGCCTTCTCAGCCTCAATATGGGCCTTCAACTCGGCTTTGCTCAAATTTCCGTTATGGTCGGTATCGGCTTCGGCAAATTTTTGTTCACCACCGGCATCACTTTCTGTCTGGCTGATCATGCCATCCTTGTTGGTGTCGAGTTTGCTGAATTTTTCATTCACCTTGGCATCGATATCCTTTGTGTTCGCCATCGCTGGGGCGGCAACAAAGGCCAGGGCCGCGATGCTCATCATGAGTGCTTTTTTCATTTTTGTGTTCTCCTTTGAACAGCTGGTTGCAACTGCACAGCTAACAGGGGCAAGCGGGGGAGAGTTCAAAAATGAATCATGACCATTTTTTGACAAGCGGGCATGAGCCGCTTACTGAATGGAAACTTCAAAATCGCGGAATGCAGGGTCGGATGGCGTAATGATTTTCTGGCTGGCGACATACACCGAATGAAGGCGGCCTTCAATTTCACGGACCCAAAAACCGAGAAAGCCCTTCAGATGCGGGAATTGGGGGGCGAGGTCATAATCCTGCCAGATAAATTCCTGCAAGAAGGAAGGATGGTCGGGCAGATGATAATAGATCTGCGCCGTGGTCAGGCGGTAATGGTCTTTAAACTGGATTTCAAAATCCGCCATCTGTGCTTGTAGAACCTCCTGTCAAAGGTATGGATCTTTTTCGACCCTTCTTTCTTCCAGAATATCATAAGTCAGGGCACGATTTCATTAACTGTCGATCGATGAAAACCTTGCAATTACGGGACAGAATCCCTATATCTCCTTAGCACTTGCAATGCAAGAGTGCCAAAAACACCCTAATTGGTTGTTTTTATTGAATTTATCAATAATTTTAATAAGGAGACTACACATGAAATTTCGTCCTTTGCATGACCGCGTGTTATTGCGCCGCGCCGAGCAAGAAGGCAAGACAGCCGGCGGGATCATCATCCCTGATTCCGTTAAAGAAAAGCCTATGGAAGCCGAAGTGCTGGCCGTTGGCCCTGGTCCTTACAATGAAGATGGCGATGCCCGCGTTGCCCTCGATGTAAAAGTGGGAGATCACGTTCTCATTTCCAAATGGGCCGGTACTGAAATTACGGTCGATGGCGAAGAGCTTCTGGTCGTAAAAGAATCCGACATCATGGGCATTATCGACGGCGCCTCTGCTGCGAAAAAAGCCGCATAATAAAAAGTTGCAAACGAACTATTGGGTAGTTTGCAAACCATTGAAATAACTGAATTCTCAAAAGGAGAAAAACCATGGCTGCTAAGACAGTATCCTTCCAACGCGAAGCTCGCGAAAAAGTCCTCGAAGGCGTGAATATCATCGCCGACGCGGTCAAAGTAACACTCGGCCCAAAGGGCCGTAACGTCCTGATCCAGAAATCTTTCGGTTCCCCACGCTCGACAAAAGACGGCGTGACTGTTGCCAAAGAAATCGAACTGAAGGATCCACAAAAGAATCTTGGCGCACAGCTGATCCGCGAAGTTGCCTCGAAACAGAATGATCACTCCGGTGATGGTACGACAACGGCGACAGTGCTGGCACAAGCCATTGTCAACCACGGCCACAAGATCATCGCAGCGGGCGCAAATCCGATGGATGTAAAACGCGGCGTGGACAAGGCTGTTGCAGCGGTTGTTGAAGCCTTGAAAAATTCTGCCAAACCAATCAAAACAAATGCTGAAATCGCACAAGTTGGCACAATCTCTGCCAACGGCGAAAAAGAAATTGGCGATTTCATTGCGCAAGCGATGGAAAAAGTCGGCAAAGAAGGCGTTATCACAGTTGAAGAAGCGAAATCCCTCGAAACAGATCTGCAAGTTGTCGAAGGCATGCAGTTCGATCGTGGTTACCTGTCGCCATACTTCATTACCGATGCAGACAAGATGCAGGTTGTTCTGGAACAGCCATTCATCCTGCTGTTCGAAAAGAAACTCTCGAACCTGCAAGCGATGCTGCCAATTCTGGAAGCAATCGTTCAATCCGGTCGTCCTCTGTTGATCGTTGCTGAAGATGTTGAAGGCGAAGCGCTTGCAACACTCGTTGTCAACAAACTGCGTGGCGGTCTGAAAATTGCGGCTGTGAAAGCCCCTGGTTTTGGCGATCGTCGCAAGGCGATGTTGGAAGACATGGCAATCCTTTGCGGTGGCCAGGTTATTTCCGAAGACCTTGGTATCAAGCTTGAAAACGTTACGCTCGACATGCTCGGCAAAGCGAAGAAAGTTCAGATTACCAAGGACAACACAACCATCGTTGATGGTGCTGGTGAAAAGGCCGATATCGAAGCCCGTTGCGGCCAGATCCGTGCCCAGATCGAAGACACGTCTTCCGACTACGACAAGGAAAAACTGCAAGAGCGCCTCGCGAAGCTCGCTGGTGGTGTTGCCGTTCTCCGTGTTGGCGGCGCGACCGAAGTTGAAGTGAAAGAACGTAAAGACCGCGTTGACGATGCTATGCATGCAACCCGTGCTGCTGTTGAAGAAGGTATCGTTGCGGGTGGTGGTTCCGCTCTGCTGTACGCTTCCAAAGTTCTTGAATCCCTCAAGGGCGATAATGAAGACCAGCAAGCCGGTATCGAAATCATCCGTAAGGCCTGTCAGGCACCTGTCCGCCAGATCGCGGAAAATGCCGGTAAAGAAGGCTCGATCGTTGTTGGCAAACTATCCGACAAAAACGATGTGGCCTTTGGTTACGATGCCCAGAACGACAATTATGTCGATATGGTCAAGGCCGGTATTATCGATCCTGTAAAGGTTGTCCGCACAGCCCTGCAGGATGCAGCTTCCGTTGCTGGTCTGCTTCTGACAACCGAAGCAACTGTGACAGATGCGCCAGATGATTCTAAAGCTGCCGCTGGCGGTATGCCTGGTGGCGGTATGGGTGGCATGGGCGGCATGGATTTCTAGTCCATACTTACATTACCAAGATAAAAGAAAGGCCGGATTATTTCCGGCCTTTCTTCTTGTGTAAGTCTTTCATGAGCTGCACCTTGGCTTTAGGGTCGAAGGTGGTAATAGCTTTGTCGCTCTTAGGTGGTTTCTTAGATTGTTTCCACTGCCCCATGAATTTTTCACGATAAACGGCCGTTGCTGCCGCATCGTTAATAAGGAATACCAGAGGTTCATCGAGCCATAGAATGATTGCAAGTTTGTCGGCAAATACATAGAAAGGAATAGAGGAAAAATCCTCTTTATTCATCCAACGATACTCAGCGTAAGTTGTTACAGGAAAAAAATAATCACCTTCACAGACTAGGATTTTGTAGCGGCTTTTGATTTCTTTCATTCGCTCTACATGGAGTTGAAGTGTCTCTTCATCAAGATTTTTTATGAACTCTCTTTCATCGACATTTCCAACTAAGACTTCATCGTTGTTGTCTTTAAGGCTTTGATAGATAACATCATAAAACTGTTTGAATTGTGCCTGACCCCGAAATACTTGTGTTGTCTGTTCTTTTTTCTGAACGCCACGCTCCCCAAGAAATTCAATTCCCGCCGTTTCAAAAGAAACAATAATTTTCTCAATAGTATTCTTGCCCGGCATTTGTTTGCCGAGTTCGATATTGGCGATGGTTGGAACAGCAAGTCCGGTGCGTTCGGCCAGATCTGTCTGGCTCCAGTTCTTAAGCGCACGCGCTGCCCGAATTTGGTCGGCAGTAATCAGCATTTCTATGATATTCCCACAACACGGTTAATTTTAATGCTTGATATATAAAACTTATTTAGATCTTGACAAGT
>CAZUYV010000052.1:0-9414 GCA_964624435.1 uncultured Micavibrio sp.
GTCATTGCTATCATAGGCAATGATATGATCATCACCGGCGTTACCGTAGAGGTAGTCGGCATCACCTTGCCCCCGGATAGTATCATTCCCATCACCGCCATAGATGGTATCAATGCCATCTTCTCCGTTCAGAATATCATTACCCGGACCACCAGAGATAAAGTCCTGCCCCGGACCACCATTCACAACATCATCTCCATTACCGCCGATAAGCCAGTCATCGCCGCCAAATCCATCGATCGTATCGTCACCATCGCCGCCGATCAGAATGTCCCTGTACTGAGTTCCTGCGATATAATCATTTCCGGCCTGAGCATCAACGTGCGTGATAGACGCCCCATCAACAACAACATTGATAATGTCGTTACCATCCGTGCCTTTCAGTTTGACGATCTCATATCCAGGTCCGAATATATTCTGTATGGTTTGGGTCTGGCCCGTAACAGGATCGGTCAAAACAAGATCATTCCCCTGAATATCAGGTCTTAAATCGGGGTTTTCCGTCGCGCGAGCCTTCAATAACTCCGCCCAACCACCATCAAGGTCATATTCGCTTGGCAAGTGTAAATTCATCTCACCAGCACGCTGCAACACCAAAGCCCATGCCTTGGCAGCGTTTGAGTCAGGCTCTTGTAGCATTAAGGAGAGAACGCCCATCGGGTTCTCCAGATATTTCTGGAATGCCTCTGCCACTTGCAAATCATCCCTGAAATCGGCGAGATTGGTTGCATCAGAATTGTGCCATGCCCGCATCAAAACTGCATCGCCCGCGACCAGATCATAAGATTTCAACATTTTGAAAATCGTAAATTCCAACATGCTGGCTGAACTGGAGAAGACGTATTCGCTACCCGAATGCTCTGTTACAACAAAGGCACCTTTTCTTACGCCTAAACTAAGACTCATCGCCGACGATGTGGAACGCAGTGTTCCCCCTGTCATGTCTATAATGTCGTTGACGCTCTTGACGACAAATTCAGCCATGTCATGGGATATCGTGCTGGACATCCCGCCATGGCCCCAGTTGGCGCCCATGTAGAAATTGTCGGTATCGTTATCGTATCCAATATTGGCCCAAGAGCCCGGCGTCTCCTTGCTGGAGAAGAGATTGCCCAGCACTGTGCCCAAAACTTGACCAATGACAACACCGACTAGTGTGCCAACCCCGGGAAAAATTGCTGACCCCCATACACCGGCAGATACAGTCTGTATCGCTGCACCTGTTGCCTTGGCAAGGGCAGTGATGGAAAGTGTTTCAAGGTAAGTTCCAATAATCCTACCGCCGATAGCTGAGCCAAGCTGCCCGAGATAGGCAGCCTCTTTCGTCTCAGCACTGACAATTTCACCAGCGATCTGGCCACCAATATAACCGCCGATAAACTCGGCCACATTTGTTACATTAAAGGCTTCGTCAAAGAATTTGGCGTCGAAGAATGCTGCATCCACACCATTGAAAACAACGCTGAAACCTTCATCGAGGAAATTTACCACCACGGCATTCCCGACGTAAGAGAATGCCGTATCGGCAATACCTTCAAGCCCCAGCGCATCGCCGACTTCATCAACGATCAGGCCAGCAATTAGTTTGGTTGTGCTGTTCTGCAGATTGGTTTCAAATTTATCCGCGAACTCGGCATTGCTCATCACCGTGCCGGCTGTGTTTCCGCTCATAATTGCATCGACAATCCCATTGAGGTTGTTCCCCGGTGTGGCCATGAAGGCCGCGATAGAACCGAAATGCGTACCGATTGTTGTCAGTACGGCAGAGAATATTACGCCCTTATACACATTGCCATCGGCCAGATAGTCGGCCAGCAAGCTTCCCGATGTTGCGCCGATAAATTGCATATTTTCAAGGAAATCTTTGTTCGGAATAACAAGAATTTTTCCCTCATATGACACACCATTACTTGTAGTGGTTTCCTGAACATACGATTTACCGTCCTGTGACGTTTGATATTCAACAATGGTATGGGTTCTGCCTGAACTGTCGGTAAATTCAGTTATTTTTGTTGCATTGGTTTGCGGGCCACCTAAATTAGACTGCTCAACAATCTCAGTGATCTTTTTACTATTGGGAACGATAACGTTATTAGAATCTAAAATCTGTTTTGTTGTTGATATAAATTTTCTCCCATTCTCATCAACGATATCTTTTCTTACTTCTACGGTACGGGTGCCATCACCATTCCCACTGACAGTACTTTCTGAAAAAACGACCTGACCGTTATCAAAAGCATTGGAGTATCTATTCAGTGCTGCATTCTTATCCGCCTCAATAGAGTTTGCCGTGATGGGAACGTATTTTCCTTGACCACCCTGATCCCATTCCACTGAACTATCATCCAGAATACTTACCTTATTCTTATTAAAACCAGGAAGCTCAGCAGGGTTTCCTTGTGAGTCATTAACTAAATAGAATTGGTCATAAATTTTACCTGTAAATGTAGTCCTAATTGTTACAATCACGCCACTAAAGAGACGAACTTCATCATTATCTTTAAAGCTGAAAATACGAGATCCATCAGCCAAAGTTGTCGCACGATCATTCATCCATTCATTGCCAGAAGTAGCTAAAAGATTATCGATACTAGTGCCAAAATCTTTTTCCAGTTGTGCTTGAGTTTTCATGCCTGTAATGAAATCTGCAAGGCTACCATGGTTCTGCGCATAAGCGCCGGACTCAATATCATCGATAATATTCTGGAAGTAAGGAACGACACCAGTTTTAGAAATCTCTTTATAGAAATTAAGCAAAACAATTTGCCCTGCTTCACCACCGACCATGCTGCCGATCATCCCCGCAGCACCTACGATAAGCATTCCAGTTACAACACCAACATTAACACCCGGAACAAACATCAAAAGCCCCGTCACAGCTTGGGCTGCCGCGATGCCGAGCACAGCTCCACCCGCCACGTTTCCTACGGCACCAACTATGATTTCAGCAGCTTGATCAGGATGGCCATTCTTTAACGCGGTAGCAGCATCACCTAACGTGATGGCTGTTTCGACAACCGTGCCCAAAGTCCCAGCGGTTTTGAGCATATCCCCATATTTTGCGAGTTTTTCAAGACTGAGGTTTGTCAGTTGATGAATTATAGGGAGGCTTGAAACATCAACGTCGTTAAGCCCGGAAGGCAACCCTTGAGGAGCGAGCCCTAAAGATCTCCCAAAATCACCATCAGTATTGAATTGAAGCTTATTGTTACTGTCATAAGCCATCTTGGTGCCAGACATACTTAAAGTCGATGTATCACGAAGAACATCAAACATTTCTTTCTGCACGGTCGATGTTGCCATACTCCGCGCTAGATCATAAGGAACACCCTTGTGAGTAAGTTTGCTAGTTTCATCAAAGACGTTAGCGTCATAAGCTTGTTTTAGATCTGCCAGCCGAATCCCATTTACCTTACGCTCAAGGTTGGTTTCAAGGCTAAGCATGGATGGCAGCTCAGCCTTGCCAAGCGTTGATCCATAGGGCGCGTCAGGAGCTATTACTAAAAAATCACCGTTATGTTGTTTAACAAGATTGGCTGAAGCATCATCCCAGAATCCCATTCCAACAGAAACACCGTTTAATTTTCCTGTCAGAACAAGATCAAGAGATTTCCCCCTATAAGCAGGGTCCGCATCAATAGCCTGCTGTAACTTTGCCTTAAAGATATCATCTTTCAGCAGCGTTCCAACTGGCGTATCATCTATTGTTTTAATCGTCCTAGTATCAGTTGTAGGACCACTATAGCTGGAAGCTGTTATTGCAATATCTTTTGCGTTATATTCATTAAGGTTTGTATCTAGGTCTAAATCCCCAACACCACCAGAATATAATGCTATGGTTTGCGCATTTGTACTCGCATCAACCCTGTTGACGATGGCACGTATCTGCTCAACAGTCATTCCAGACGTGATTTCATCGAGAGCCTGCTGAACTGTTAATCCTGCCATGTTAAGCCTCCAGCGCCTTAGGGGTGAATGTCACTGTTACGGAGGAAGCCTTATCTTGTTGATAATGACTCCCCCATACGATTAATGCTTCCGCTATCAATTCTAAAATCTCTTCTTTCTTCATTGAAATACTTGGGGAAATGAAAAGGCGATTGAATTTCCAATCAATGTCGAAAGGGACAGGGCCAGCCTCAGGAATGTAGGAAGCTTTTTGGTGAGATGTCCCTTGAAACTGGACAGACCGATTCTCAACCAGAAGCTCAAATGCATAAGTGCCATCAGAATCCGGTCCGGCGAGGCACTTCAAAACTAAATTTCGCTCGTAATCGACAGTGCGCCAGTTTTGACCCGTTGGATCGCTCGTATCATTGACGAATGCCATTAAATCCCCCTTCAAAACTATTAATTACAATAGCAGAGTATATTTTTTAAAAGAATATGGGGTAATTTTCGATCTGTCAAATATAATATAATTAATATTCACTATAAATTATATTATTATGATTTAATTGAAACCTTATAAGGTGTTAGCCACGACAACAAAGAAAATGCCCTCACGAGCAGCATGAGGGCGGTTCTATAAAGTTATCTTGCTAGAAAAAATGGTGCTGTTGGCGAGGATTGAACTCGCGACCTCTCCCTTACCAAGGGAGTGCACTACCACTGTGCTACAACAGCAATGTCCCCGGTTTTGGCCGGTTTGCAAGGGGATAGCCCCTGGAAAGACTGGGGGAAACTACTATAATATTTCTGGCTTCTCAAGCGTTGATTGTCTATATTTTTCTCGTTTACGAAAATAGGCAAAGTATGACCCAAAACTTGAGCGAAAAAGGCCGGGATTCCGCCGCTATTAAGGCTGAGAAACGAGCTGCCGCGCTCCGAGAAAACCTGAAGCGTCGCAAGACCGCACAGGACCAGAGCAAGAGAGAGCAAGATGCAAAACCTGAAGACCGCGAATGATGACGCTGTAAGAGCCGCGCTCGAAGCTGGCCAATCCCTGCCCGGTATCCTCGCCGATCACCAGATCCGCGATTTGTCCCTCAATCACGGGATGATCGATCCATTCGTCGAAAAACAAAATCATGCCGGTGTGATTTCGTATGGCCTGTCGTCCTATGGTTATGATGCGCGCTGTTCCAACGAATTTAAAATTTTCACCAATGTCGATAGCGCGGTTGTCGATCCGAAATCCTTTAGCGAAAAAAGCTTTGTCGATCGCGAAGTGGATGTCTGCATTATCCCGCCCAATTCTTTCGTGCTCACCCGCTCGGTTGAATATTTCCGCATTCCAAAAGATGTGCTGGTCATCTGCCTTGGCAAATCGACTTACGCGCGTTGCGGATTGATCGTGAATGTGACTCCGCTAGAGCCCGGCTGGGAAGGCCATGTGACATTGGAAATTTCCAACACCACGCCGCTGCCCGCCAAAGTCTACGCCAATGAAGGCGTGGCGCAGTTCCTGTTCTTCAAAGGCTCCGCCCCGTGCGAAGTGTCCTATGCCGACCGCAGTGGAAAATATATGGGCCAAAAAGGCGTGACCTTGCCGCGTATGAAGGAATAGATGATGCAGTATGAAATCAATGTTCAGCAGGAGGCCGGCAAAAATGTCTTCGTATTGGAGACAGGAAATTCCAGCCTGAAATTTGAAAAACTGGATGCCTTCCCTGAATTTACAGGTGGCCAGCTTCAGGTTGTCAGGAATGGAGACGTTTTTTCTGAATCATCCCCCATCCGCGAAGTTGGCACATTTGGGTCAACGACTGTTTTCGAAGGCCTTCATCAGCTCTTTGAAAATAAAGCCCGTCCGCACTTCATAGATGTCCTTGATATCTCTCTTTTTGAAGCATGTGACAAAATCGTTATCTATTATGAACCCATTGCAGGGACGGATTTTACATTTATTGACTATCTGCAAATGCAGGAAAGAGTGCGTACCGCAAAAGTAGTATCTGAAGCCACGATAGGATCGCCATGACACAGGAAATTCACGTTGACGTTATTGATCGCAAAGGTAAGAAAAAATTTCAGTATCGCGATCCTGAAAGAGGCTTTCTATCCTTTGATACATTTTTAGCATTCAGCGAATTTGACGGCGGCAAACTCAAACTGGTTCGGAATAACTCTGTCTTAACAGAAACCACATCTATTTACGACATAGGCGGTCATGTTGGCTCAACGGCATTCAATGGATTGACCGGCCTCTTTAATACAGAAAGCCCCAACGCGCCTGTCACGGGCATCAGTGCGGATGAACTGGAAATTGGTGATCGCCTGATATTGGAAACAAATGGCGAAAATTTATCATTTGGTGAACTGCTCCGCCTTTCTTACTACGGCCCTATCTCAGTAACCCGCGCGCCCAAGGAACCAACGCCCTCATGACACAAGCACACATCACCGAAGAAATCATCACGAACAGCGTCAATTCCAATGGCGAGGGCGAGGTTGTCGAAATTATTCAAGGCGAGGTCAAATCGTCGAACCTTGATAAGATGCGCGTACGCGGCGGCAACCGCCTGAAGGGCGAGATCAAAATCTCCGGCGCGAAGAACGCAGCGCTCAAACATATGTGCGCATCCTTGCTGACCGATCAGCCGATGCGCCTTGAAAATATGCCTGTCACGCTGGGCGATGTCCGTACCCTCTCCGAACTGCTCGATTATCTGGGCATGAGCGTAGCCCTGCGCAGCGATGGCGTGGCCATGTTGCACACACCAAAAATCAAAACCCATGTCGCACCCTATGACCTCGTGCGCAAGATGCGCGCCAGCGTTCTTGTGCTGGGCCCCCTGCTCGCCCGTGAGGGCCGCGCCGATATTTCGATGCCCGGCGGTTGCGCCATCGGCACACGCCCGGTTGATCTGCACCTCAAAGGCTTTGAGGCCATGGGCGCCACGATTGAACTCGATGGTGGTTACATCAAGGCAACTGCGCCCAAGGGTGGATTGAACGGCGCGCATATCACCTTCCCGTTCGTATCCGTTGGCGCCACTGAAAATATCATGATGGCGGCCACGCTAGCCAATGGTGAAACGATCCTGTCCAACGCCGCGCGCGAACCCGAAATTGTCGATCAGGGCACTATGCTGATCGCCATGGGCGCAAAAATCACAGGCCTTGGTACATCTGAAATCCGCATCCAGGGCGTGAAGTCATTGTCCGGCACCACCCATTCCTGCATTCCTGACCGCATCGAAACCGGAACCTATATGTGCGCGGTCGGCCTGACAGGCGGTGAAGTGCGTTTGAAAAACACCCGCACCGATTTCCTTGCATCATTGATCGGCCCCCTTATCAGCGCCGGAATGAAAATTGAACAGGATGGCGACGATGTCACCGTGTATCGCAACGGCAATCATTTGAACGGTATCGATATCATGACCGAACCTTATCCCGGCTTTGCCACCGACTTGCAGGCGCAGTTTATGGCGATGATGACGATGTGCAAGGGTGCCGGCATGATCACCGAAACCGTTTTTGAAAACCGTTTCATGCATGTGCCGGAACTGGCGCGCATGGGTGCAGATATTACCGTGCAGGGAAATTCCGCCATCATTCGCGGCGTAGAAAAATTAAAAGGCGCGGAAGTGATGGCAACCGATCTCCGCGCCTCTGTCGCGCTTGTCCTCGCTGGCCTTGCCGCCGAAGGCGAAACAACCGTCAACCGGATTTACCACCTTGAGCGCGGATACGAAAACATCGTTGAAAAACTGCGCGGTGTTGGCGCCGACATTGAAAAGGTCAGCGAAAAATAAGTTTTAAGAGTTGAGTATGATATGAGTGATACTGAGAAAAAAACTGTAAACCTGTCAGAATTTAATGCCGGTCTGGTGATCCAGAACTTTTTCGTGGACCCCGATGACAAAGCCGCGCAGCAGGCTATGCGCTTTAAATTCAAATTACTGCGCGGTGAAATTGCCTCCACTCGTAATAACATTACGGATAGAATTGAAGAGATTTCCCAGATCGTGATAGATACGATCGAATTTCCCTATTATTTGTATAAAGATTATATCGAAGATTTTTTTCCCAAGAAAATAAAACCCGACCACGAGGCCCTCATTATCGCCGTCATTTGCAATCATGACATCATCAGCGCCAATGAACCCTTGCAAATGTCTGAAGAGGAACAGGCGGGAGACGCACCACAACGTCACCGCAATGATGGGTTTGATCAGAAGATTCTTGATCGCGCCTTTGGATATTTCGATGAAGCGTTAGATATTGAAAAAGGCATCATACCGGAAGATGGTACAGTTACTTTTGAGGGAAGCTATCTTGCCCACATCAATGCGATGACTGCGGTTTGTCAAAAAGACGAAAATTTTGACGACCTGGAATTTTATGAGCTTCAGGAATTCCTCGGAACAACCATTGCCAAAATACCGGGATTTGTCCGATTGAATACAGATCTGGGCCAACAATTGCAACGGGCCGCCGACGATTTGAGCGCCCGTATCAACACTTTAATGGCACCCGAACCAACGCCGCCCGCATCGCGCGGATCACATTTGCGACTGGTGCAACCTTGACAATAATGTCGCCCAAAAACCTTGTGGGAACCTTTAACCAATTGGCCGCCTCTGATGTGGCGGAACATCTTGGCATCAGCGCCCATGACTTCATAGAAAACTTTGCCTTAAATGAAACATTCAAAGTTCTTTTCCCTGAATTCAAAAAGGATGCAGAAAATCCGTTTGCCGCTCGGGAAGAAATCGTAAAGTTCCTGTACGAACATACATCGGGCCGGTACCAGATTTATCAAACCCTTGCCCCTCAAGAATTTCCCGATCATCCCAAAAACAGACGGGACGCCATGACACTCGCATTGATTGGCGATGCCTGTGTCGCTTACATGAATCCACATCAGATTCCAGATGGGTGCGATAAGGATTTGATCATACTAAGCTACGAAATATTCAGACAGGCCGATGAATGGATGACATATGGGTTTGTAGAAGGGCCCGTCATTCCTGAGAGCCGTTTCCTGGCACAGGTTGATGGCATAGACATGCTGGATTACTTTGAAAGTTATCTGATGTCCTATTCGAGAAAAGAATTGGCAGAACATGTTCATTCAACCCTTCAACCATTATCTGAATTGGCTGACACTGACACAGCGTCAGGCCAAGCCTTATATAACCGCCTCACTGACATTATCGGCAAGGTAGAAGAACGGGAAAAAGCTTTTCCCCAGTTCACCATCGTTTAGCCAGCCATAGAAAATTCTGGCATTTAGCGCCGCCAGTCAGTAAAAACATTCTATGACCAGCGCACCAAACCTTATCCTAGCACTGCCCAAGGGCCGCATCCTCGATGAGCTTGCGCCAATGCTGTCATCCTGCGGGATAGAGCCAGAGGCCGCGTTCTATGATGAAAAATCGCGCCTGCTGCAATTCAAAACCAATTTGCCAAGCCTGAGCATCATCCGGGTGCGGTCATTTGATGTCGCGACCTTCACGGCGT
>CAZUYV010000053.1:0-9331 GCA_964624435.1 uncultured Micavibrio sp.
AGCAGATCATGTCGAAGTTCCAATCAATCCTTGAGAAAAACAATCTCGGTAAGTTAAAGGGCGGCGATCTCGATGTTCACACACCGATTGATGGATCGCTTCTCGCCAGTCTGAAGACACAAAAAGCATCCGCGGTAAATGCCGCCGTTCAAAAATCCGTTACGGCTTTTGAACAATGGAAATCTGTTCCGGCCCCTGTACGTGGCGAACTTGTGCGATTGCTTGGGGAAGAATTGCGTGCCCACAAGGACGATCTAGGCCAGCTTGTGACATTGGAGAGCGGGAAGATTTTGTCCGAAGGTTTGGGCGAAGTGCAGGAGATGATCGATATCTGCGATTTCGCGGTTGGCCTTTCACGTCAGCTATACGGCCTCACCATTTCATCGGAACGCCCCGGCCATCATATGCGCGAGACATGGCAACCATTAGGACCTGTGGGCATTATCACGGCGTTTAATTTTCCTGTGGCCGTTTGGGCATGGAATGCCGCGCTCGCGTTCGTGTGCGGCGACCCGGTGATCTGGAAGCCATCGGAGAAGACGCCTCTCTGTGCGCTCGCCTGCGAAAAGATTTTTGCCAAGGCCGTGAAACGATTCAAGGCGGCGGGGCATGAGTGCCCGGATAATCTGTGCCAGATCATTATTGGCCGCGCCGATGTGGGGCAGGCTTTGTCAGAGCATAAAGATATTCCCCTCATCAGCGCCACGGGCAGCACGCGGATGGGCAGGGCGGTATCGCAATCCGTGTCCGCGCGTCTGGGGCGTTCGCTTCTCGAACTCGGCGGTAATAACGCGATGATCGTGGCGCCGAGCGCCGATCTCGATATGGCCGTCCGCGCCATCCTGTTCGGGGCTGTGGGCACGGCGGGGCAACGATGCACAAGCCTGCGTCGCCTGATCGTACACAAAAGCATCAAATCGAAATTGCTGGATCGCCTGAAGAAGGCCTATAAATCCGTCAGTATCGGAAATCCTTTGAAAGCTGGGATCCTCAATGGTCCGTTGATCGATGAGGCCGCGTTCAATGCCATGCAGGATGCGCTCGCCAAGGCCAAGAAAGAGGGCGGTAAAATCCTCGTCGGGGGTGATTGCCAGAAAATCAAAGGGGCCGATGGTGGGCATTACGTTTCGCCAGCGATTGTCGAGATGAAGGGGCAGGGTGGTGTGGTCGCCCATGAAACCTTCGCCCCGATCCTTTATGTTCTCACCTACGATAAGTTCGATGATGCGGTCGCCATGAACAACGCGGTACCACAGGGATTGTCATCCTGCATCTTCACGCTCGATGTACGCGAGGCGGAAACATTCCTGTCCGCCGTGGGCAGTGATTGCGGTATCGCCAATGTCAATATTGGCCCGAGTGGGGCGGAGATTGGCGGAGCCTTTGGTGGCGAGAAGGAGACCGGGGGCGGGCGCGAGAGTGGATCCGATAGCTGGAAGAATTACATGCGCCGGCAAACCCAGACCGTGAATTACTCGGCCAAGTTACCGCTCGCCCAAGGCGTGGTTTTCGAAGTCTGAAAGTAAATAATTGTCATGCCCGCTTTATGCGGGCATCCGGTTTTGGATCCCCGCCGTGCTTACTTACGCCTTTGGCGTGCCGCGGGGATGACGAGGAATTAGCGAGCCTGTTTTCGAGGTTTAGCCCGCTGAGTCGCAGAAATCTGCGCTTGTTTACCCTTCTTTAATAACTATTATGTTAAATTTATAGAATGCGCTTGTTAAAAAAGAGTCGCGCCGCTAACCGTGGGTAACATACTGAATCGATGATAAGAAAATTGCAGGTCATACCGGGTCGAGTTCTTATAATAAAGTTTCAGCCGACGATTGCTTTGCGCAACTCTGTAATTTCGGGTAGCATTTTAGGAACACCCAAACTCTAACTGAAGAAGGAAGACTGCTCATGCAATCACATTCCCTTGCGTCTGCTACATCTTCTGTGTCCGGTGCGACCGCTGCAGCTATCTCCGCCCGCGTCGAAGCCTTGAGAACCAGACACGAAGCCCTGTCGAACAAAATCGAAATGGAACAAAGCAGACCCGGATCGAGTGACTGGTATCTGAGGGCGTTAAAACAACAAAAGCTGCATTTGAAAGAAGAAATCGAAGACCTGATGGGTCAGTAATTTCCGGCAGACACAATTAAATAAAAACGGCCCTTGATGACAGGGGCCGTTTTTATTTTCAGATCTTGGGGATGGGGCGATTGCCAAAAAGATTTCTGGCGGCCTTGTTCGCCATCTCCTGCCATTCGGCAAGGGTTTCGGGTGCGACTCGATTTTCATTCCCAACTCCTTCCAGAAAATGTTCGTTCAGATGCTCACCGCGCTCTAAACGTGCAAAAAATTCCAGATCGAGTCCGTGGTCCACTGCATTGGCGACGGCCTTTGGTACACGGTGCATAGTTAAAGGGACAACCGCGTTCGCTTTGAGGTGAGCGACGATAAGATCGAGTTCGTCTTTTTCATCGTCGCTCGCCATTATTAGGAATTTCCGCCGTTACCGGATTTGTTGCCAGAGGACAGGAAGTTCGAGAAATCGAACCCTGCGAACAGGCCTTCACGGGAAGCAGGGGCCGGTTCATTGGCTTGCTGTTGTCCTTCCAACTGTGCCTGACGTTCGGCCTTCACGGCTGCCGGGTCTTTACCTTGAGCGCGCAGACCTTTTTCGGATGCTTTTTCCAGTTCCTGATAGGTGCACAGGCCAAGTTCGGCCGGGTGGCGTGGACGGATTGTGCTGCTGGCCGGGTGAGAACGATCGCGAACCGATTCAATGGTTGGCTTGGTTGTGCCTACCAGTTTGCAGATTTGCGCATCGGAAATTTCCGGGTGGTTTTTGATGATCCACGAAATCGCATCCGGCTTGTCGCCACGTTTGGAAACAGGGGTGTATTTCGGGCCCTTGGCGCGCATCTTAACGGATGGAAGATCGCTGCGGGAACGGATCATTTTCATCAGATATTCTGGATCAGCCTTGGCCTTGTCCAGTTCGGATTCTTCGAGGACATTGTCTTCGGTGATCGGGTCGCGGCCAACGATGCCTTTGCCAACATCGCCATCGGCGAGGGCCTGGACTTCAATGGAGTGAAGACCTGTGAAATCGGCGATCTGTTCGAATGTCAGAACGGTATTATCAATAAACCAGACTGCGGTCGCCTTTGGCATCAACAGTTTCGGTGCGTCTTGAGGCTTGCTCATATTTATCTCCTGCGGGCCGGTCTGACCGGCGTAAAACATAGGTTCTTGTGGTCGAACCGCCCTTTTCGGTTCAACAGGTTTGACAGTAAAATGTCAGGGAATGGGCGGTACTATAGCCCGGGAGGGCCAAATTGCAAGAATTTTCATTTTCCTTGATGCAAAAACCCTGTTTCGGTTAGACTTTACCTATGTTTGACGATGAAAATGAACCCCGCAAAAAGCCTACCAGTTTCAAGAATTTGGAACGGCTGTCCCTTGATGAACTCGATGAGTATATCGTAGAGCTGAAGGTCGAGATCGTCCGTGTCGAAGAGGACATCAAGAAGAAGAAGGCCAAGATGGAAGCTGCCTCCAGCTTCTTTAAAACATAGCCATAATTTATACAGCCAACGCGGCCTTGCGTCCTGATTCTTGACGGGGTAAGGTAGCTGCTTGTTTTTATAGAATAGGAAAGACCAAGAAGATGGAAGAAATTGAAAAAAGACTGCGCGAAAGCACCGATGCTTTCATCAAGAGCTTCGAAAACTGGGTCGCCCAAAACAAAAATCTGGAATCCCGCGAAACTTTGATGGAATCGATGCACGAAGTGCGCAAGGTCGTTTCCCGCGTTGAAATCGAAATCGCGATCAGCGAGCGCGACCGTTTGGGTTCACGCCCTCTGCCAATTCCTCCGCACCGTTCACAACGCCGCGCGAACGCCAATGAAGGCGGCGAAGGCGAAGAGATTGATTACAACACCATCGATGATGGCAACGATGGCCCGCAGCCAGACAGCAACAGCGATCATCAACCACGCCGCAGTGGCGGTGGTGGTGGCGAGCGCCGCCCACGTCGTCCGATGCAAAATCGTGACCGCGGCAACAATAACAATCAGCAAGGTCAGTAAGACTTTTTGTCCCAGATCTAAAAACCGGCCTTCGTGGCCGGTTTTTTATTTAGAAACTATCTTTTTCCTTGCGGAGCGCGGCAAAAACATCGGGCGTCTGCGCCAGCAGGAACGGATTGGTGTTCAATTCCATCTCCAGTGTCACGGGCAGGGTGGGCAGATCGTTCAGGCGCAGTTTTTTCACCTCTGTCATCCGGGCCGGGATGAATTGGTTGCCCGGATAGGCGTGAAGGGCGAAGGCGCCATTGCTTTCCGTGTATTCATGTCCGCAATAAATATTGGTCTGGGGCGGGAGGGATTTCAGTTTTTGTAAACTGGCCCACATATCGTCGGCTGTGCCTTCCATCAGGCGGCCACATCCCATGGAAAAGATCGTGTCGCCAGCGAAGAGATTGTTGCCTGCCGCATCATGAAAAACGACATGGCCGAGCGTATGGCCGGGTGTGGCGATAACTTGCAGCGTGATAGCCGATTGTTCGATGACATCGCCATCGGAAAGAAGCTTGTTTAGTTTCGGGATCAGATGCGCCTCGGCTTTTGGTCCGGCCACAGGGATAGAATAAAGATCCCGCAGGTGCTGGTTGCCCGCCACATGGTCGGCATGGTGATGGGTGTTGAGGATCAGTGTGGGGACCAGGCCATGCAAGAGGATAGCCGCCTCTACCGGCCCAGTCTGGCCAGGATCGACAATGATACATTCCTTGTTGTCACCTTCGATGATGTAGCAGTAATTGTCGCGCAGGATGGGGACGATGTGAATTTGTGTCATTGCGGTTTTTCTCCGGTGCCGATTTCATCGGTATCAAGGAAGGTGGCGAGGCGTGTTGTCGCGCTGCCGGGTTTTAGCGGTTGCTGCTGTGAGGCATGCGGCGACCAGCCGAGCAGGAAGATGATTTCAAACGTTGCGCGGATGCGGCCATCGGGATCAGAAAAGCGTTCGGCATATAATTCCCCGGCGCGGGTGAAGACGATGGGCGGGGTGAATGTTTTTCGGCGATCCGCAATCGCGTTGCCTTCGCCCATTTTGCGCAGATCATTCATCAGGTTGAAAATAGTGTCATAGGTAACGGTGACGATTTCGGAATCCACCACGGGCAGGGCAAAGCCCGCGCGTTGCAGAAGGCCGCCCATTTGCGGTTTGTCGGCGAAAGGCGCAACGCGCGGCGACATGCCGCCCGATAATTCCAGTTCAGCGTCCATCAGACACTGGCGCAATTCATACAAGGTTTCCCCGCCCAATATAGCGGCGGCAAACAATCCATCGGGTTTTAGCGACTGGCGAATTTGCAGCAGAGCGCCGGGCAGATCATTCACCGTATGCAGGGCAAGGGCGCTGACCACCAGATCAAGCGAGCCCGTTGCGAACGGGAAAAAATCTTCTTCACATATGATATCGGGTGTCAGTGCAATATCGGTGCGGTACAGATGTTCAATGCCCAAAGGATTTTTTTCAAGTGCCGGGCCTTGTGCGCCAATCTGGATGCAAATGGGGAAGGTGCGGCGGACAACATCCAGCCGATCCGTTATCTGGTTCATCGCCCAGCGATGCAGGAAATCATTGTCACCCTGAAAGGTAACAGTGCGGGCGCGTTGCCGCGCAATCTGGGTTCTGTCGAAAATATCAACCATCGGCGGATATGGTAGTGCGATCAGCGGTCGCGGGCAAGACCAGAGCCGGAACTCATGGAAAGCCCCATTGGCGTCGATTTCATCGAGGTCGGGATCGCCTTGGCGTCGGCCAATTTCTTGGCAAAGGACGCCTTGGGATTGTGTTCGCTGGTGCGGCCCATGGTCGCGGCATAGGCATACCCTGCGACCTTCATAAAGCTGTCGTAATTGTCCCAGTACAGCATCTTCCAGAGGTTATAAAGCGGTGTGAAGCTGGTAGCGCCATGGCCACGCCCGACTTTACGCCATCCCGATGTTCCGGCGGTGGAAACGGCAAAGGGATAAATACGCTGGGGGGTCAGACCGATATGACTGTAATAACTTTCGCCCATACGGGAGACGCAATCGATGGAAACATCGAATTTTTCAGCAATGTATTTACGTGCCAGTTCAAAGTTCGTGATTTCCTTGGGCAGTTGCATGGATGGGCAGGTAATCAGATAGCCATTGCCTTTATAACGTTGCGGCACCGGCAAATAGTCTTCGATAATGCCCGCCATCACTTCGCCATTGATGGATTTGGTGAGTGGCAGGATGACAGCGGTGTTCTGCGATTTGTCTTCCTGCAGGATGAATTCCATTTCACGCGATGCAAGGCCCTGCACGCCGCCTTTGACCTGACCTTCATCAACAAATACGGAATGATTGGTGCGGATTTGTCCCGCCGTGCCGCGAATATCCTTAAACCGGTGATCGTGCATCGCGAGTTTATCGACGATTTCTTTCAGTTTTGAAACATGTTCCGGTTCTTCTGTCTGCAAGGCCAGCGGGCAATCAGCCCAGGCTTCATATTCAATGCCCAGTTTTTCGTACAAGGCCAAAATCTGCATCTCAAGGCGGGATGATGGGATCAGGCCAATGCCAATGGCATTCAACACACGCTGCGCATCCACTTCACGAATGCGCCCTTGCGTTGAAAATCCGCCAAGATCGGCCATGACATGGCGTGGTGTGATCGGCCCATCGGGTTTTTGCACCTGAAGGTATTTTGTCTGAATGCGTTCATCGATATGGTCCGGGGCCGGGAAGAAACCGGGACCGTCTTCGACATCTTTGCCGGGAATAATTTTCAGGCCAAGGAAATCGCGGGCGAAATTCAAGGTCGCCTTGGTATCACCCGGCGTGATCGAATGGAATGTTTCTTCGGGAATGGCGATGGCTTCGGTCATGTGGCCGGACCAGCGTTTTCCATCGATATTGGGGCCATTGCGCGGCACAGCGTTCACAAGGCCGCGTGGAACGCCCTCATGGATAAAGATCTTGAGATGTTTGCCGTCTTCGATGCGATAGGGCAGCATTTCCACGATTTCCTGATCGCGCGAAACGATATCCTGAATCCGTCCATCGATTTCATCGCGCATGGCGGTGATACGGATGGTACGGTTCGGATTACGCGATGGTTTGCGTTCCAGAAGGTGGAGCGATTTCTTTTCGCCAACTTTCTGGGCCAGTGTAATAAAGCTGGTCGGTGGATTGCCGAGCAGTTTGCCGTTTTCATCGAACAGTTTGAATTTTTTCTCAAACCGCGCCTTCACAATCTGGTTGTCCCAGTGCGGGGCGGTGTAGAGCAGGCGCGCATCGAAATTCTTGAGCGCGCGGCGCATATCGCGTTCGGTGAAGAAGGCATATTCTTTGTGCAATTCTTCGTTCCAGTATTCGCGGTCATCCTTACGCAGGATGAATTCATACGCCCACTTGTATGGCAGGCGGAAGAGGCGCGTTCGCGGGAAGCGCGGGGGCAGTTCTTCGAGGTAGAAGCCACGGTGCGCTGGGTCATCGCGGGGCCGCGCTTTTTCCGAATACTGGATCAGCAGTTCCGGTTCCGACAGGCCATGGATACCATGTTCCGGGTGCGATGGTTCATCGGGCATTTCGAGGAGGACATAGGATGATTCCGGCAGAGAGAAATCGCGGATAAACAGCAGGCCTTCATTCTTCAGGAATTTGAAATGGCGTTCGATGATATTTTCGACCGCCTTTTCATTGCAAAGCTGTTCCGAATAGACTTCGTGCAGCGTAAAGGAATTGATCAGCGCATCAACGGAATTTTCTGGCAGGACGCTGCCTCCGATATCGCCGCAGATAAATTCAAGATTTGGCAATTGATACAGATCGCGGGCTTGGCGGACAAGGTTGCGATCACGGTCAATGCCGATGAAATGGTAATCGGGATTGAGGACGGCCATGGCGAAGGTCATCGCGCCTTCGCTGCATCCCATATCGGCAACTTTCGCGCCGGGGGCGAGAACAAGGTGAGCCATGGTAAACCACGCCTTGCGGATCACGGCATCGGGAATGGAGTTGAGGATCGCCTTATATTCGGCGACGTTTTCTTCATAGGTTTTTTCGCTGATCGGCGCAGCCACAGATGTTCCACCACTGATGGAGCTATGTTGAGTTTTTAGAGTCTTTGTCTGGCCCATGACGCTTCCCGTTGTTGGGTCAGGCAGATAAAAAATACAGCTATTGCTTCATTTTTTATGAATTTCCGCCGATGCTGCCTGTTGTAGCCAATTTTATGCAAAAAAGTAAAGATATTTGTTCGAAGACGTTGCCGGGCACTGGCGAATTATTATTTTATTTCATAAGCTTGCAATGAATGAACGTTTTCATGTCCTTTATCGATACGATCCTGCCGCCACGCTGCATTTTGAGCGGGGAAGCCGTGGATTCGCAAGGGACGGTGGCGCCCAAGGCCTGGTCTGAACTTTCCTTCATTTCCGCCCCATTCTGCGCGGCCTGCGGTTTTCCGTTCGAATTTGAAACCGGGTTCGATGCGAATGAAAGCCTCTGCGCTGCCTGCCTGAAAGAGCGTCCTGTGTTTGAAAAAGCGCGGGCGGCGCTTATCTACAACGATACATCGCGTGATTTGATCCTCGGGTTCAAACATGGTGACAAGATGCACGCCGTGGTGACCATGGCCCCATGGTTGAAACTTGCGGGAGCGGAATTATGGGACGAGGCAGATGTGATTGTGCCTGTTCCTCTCAACCGCTGGCGGCTGATGCGGCGGCGGTATAATCAGGCGGCAGTGATGGCGCAGGAAACATCGAAGGTGACGGGCAAGCCCGCGATTGTTGATGGATTGTTCCGCACGCGTGCAACGCCAAGCCAAGGGCATTTAAAGGCCAAAGAGCGGGAAGACAATGTTCGCAATGCGTTTGTCGTTAACCCAAAGCGCCAGAATGATATCGTGGGAAAAACTGTTGTGTTGATCGATGATGTTTATACAACAGGATCGACGGCATCGGAATGCACGAAGGCATTGATCAAGGGCGGGGCGGCAAAAGTGTTTGTGTTGTCGCTGGCCCGTGTGGTGCGGCCAGAAAAATTCTAGAGCGCCTGACCGCGCAAGATGCGGCCATCATCGATGGTTGGGGCAAGGCCATGTTCCATCGCGAGGTGTTTTAAAGGCGTAATGTGTTCCAGCCCCTTGATGCCAAGGCGGCGTAAATCCTGCAGGAAGGAAAAATCATGCGCGACAAGGCGATTATACGCGTCGATGCCATGAACACGTGTGCCGATATCGGCATGACGGCGTTTTTCGTAGCGGGCAAGCACGAGCTCACCACCCACATCTTC
>CAZUYV010000054.1:0-3788 GCA_964624435.1 uncultured Micavibrio sp.
CTCTGGAAAGATATTGTTGTAACCTTTGACCCCCGTGAAATGCTTTAGGAAGGAAACTCCAGCATGAAAACTATTCTTGCACTCATGATTGCCATTACAGGTCTCGCCTTTGCGATGCCTGCCCATGCGCAACTCAAGGTCGATGTAACAAAAGGCAAGATTGAGCCTGTGCCAATTGCGATCAGCCCGTTCTATCCGGAAAAGCCTGAATTCGCGTCCTTCGCAAAAGATATTCCGGACATCATCACGAACAACCTTCGTGGATCTGGTCTTTTCAAACCTGTCAGCTCCGGTGCGTTTATCCAGGATCCAGCCTCCATCCAGAAAGACGGTCCACGTTTCCCTGAATGGCGCGCCATTAACTCACAAGCTCTTGTCAGCGGTTCTGTGACACAGGCCGCTGATGGCCGTACCCGTGTTGAATTTCGTCTATGGGATGTGTATTCGCAAAAACAAATTTCGGGCATGGCCTATATGACGACGCCGCAAAACTGGCGCCGCATTGCCCATATTATTTCCGATGAGATCTACAAACGCATTACCGGCGAAGACGGATATTTCGATTCCCGCATCGTGTATATTTCTGAAACCGGCGCGGCAACACACCGCATCAAACGTCTGGCAATTATGGATCAGGATGGGCAGAACCACCGCTACCTGACGGATGAGGGGACATTGGTGCTCACACCACGTTTCTCTCCAACTGCGCAGGAAGTGACTTATATGTCGTACAAGAATGGCATACCACGTGTGTATGTTTATAACATCGACACAGGCCGTCAGGAAGTGCTCGGCAATTTTCCCGGCATGACCTTCGCACCCCGCTTTTCACCCGATGGATCGAAGGTGGTCATGAGCATGGCGCAGGGCGGCAACACCGATATCTATGAATTGGATCTGAGGTCGAAGCAGTCGCGCAAAATTACCGATAGCAGCGGCATCGACACGGCGCCGTCTTACGCTCCGGATGGCCGTCAAATTGCCTTTGAATCCGACCGTGGCGGCACGCAGCAGCTTTATGTGATGGATGCAAGTGGTGGCAATGTTCGCCGCATTTCCTTCGGGCAAGGGCGTTACGCCAACCCGGTCTGGTCTCCACGCGGTGATTTGATCGCGTTCATTAAAATGAGCGGCGGGCAATTCTCGCTTGGCGTGATGCGCCCTGATGGTTCTGGTGAACGGACAATCGTTCAGTCCTACCATGTGGAAGGGCCAAGCTGGTCGCCCAATGGCCGCGTGCTGACTTACTTCAAGGAATCCAATGGTGGTGCAGGCGGCCGTTCGGCCAAGGTCTACACGATCGACATCACAGGGTACAATGAACGGGTCATGCCAACCCCGCGTGATGGATCTGACCCGGCCTGGTCGCCGTTGAACCAATAATGAGAAATCCCCGCCAGATGCGGGGATTTTTTTAGGTGGTGAGATCTTTGAAAGCTGCAATGACCTGTTTGTAAACGTCCTGTTTGAACGGCACGATCATGCCAAGCGTGTCTTCGATGTTGACCCATTGCCACCGGGAAAATTCCGGATGTTCATCGGCGTCCAGAACGATATCGGCATCTGTGCCTGTAAAGCGCATGGCGACCCAAGTCTGTTCCTGCCCACCATAGCGATTGTCCCAACGCGGAATATTTTTCAGGACGTCGTCGGGGATGATATAACGGATTTTGACGGGATGAATACGCAATAACTCGGCCTTGTCCGTACCTATTTCCTCTTTCAATTCGCGCTTTGCCGCCATAAGAATATCAGTGTCTTCATCTAGGCCGCCTTGCGGCATCTGCCATGAATTCGGCGTGTCGATCCGTTCACCGACAAAAACCTTTCCGGCTTCGTTGATCAGGCAAACACCAACATTGGGACGGTAAAAAACAGGCATTACTTTGCCATAGCAGAAAGTGGCGCGAGCTGGAGGCCACGCTGATCTGCCTCTGCGATCCATTCCTGAATCTTTTTCAGGATGACGGGGTAGGGTTGAACGAAGACAACCACATTCCCCTGTTTGGATGCCTGGAGTTCTGCTGCCTGCAAGGTCCGGTCAATCGTTTCAGGGCGGAGATCATCGCCCAGCCAGAAATTATTGCGGACGTAAGGGGCGCCAGCCTTGGCGGCAAGCGCTTCACCGAATGCCGATCCATTGGGATTGCTTTCAGTCAATCCAAGGCCACGCCCAAAAATCTGTTTCATCATCGGCGCAACATCAATGTCATCGCTGCTATAGGCGTGATTTTTTTGCGAGACAAGCCCCGCATAACCAACTGCTGAAGCCATTGTTGCCAGCAGACGATCCTGATTTTGCTGAAGCCCTGCATTGACAAGAATAGTATTCGGGCCGGTATCGTCCTCCGCATTATTTGTCTGCATCGGCAGGGAAACCCAAAACTCATGCCCCTTCGCCCGGGCCTTTGTGCCCCATTCCGCAGCATCTTCTGCATAGGGTGTTAGTGCGACGGTGACATCAGCCGGAAGTGTATCCAGTGTCGATTGAGACAGCGTTGCGGAAAGACCAAAATCAACGACAACGATAGAAACTAGGTGACGTCCGGCGATGGCCGTGAACGGGCGCTTATATGCCTGAAACGGGGTCATCTCATCTTCGAACCGCGCCATGGGCAGGGTGAGGCCGTCTTTAACTTCGCTCAATCCTTTTACGGGCGCAGCAGGCAGCGGCCCGTCGGCTTTTACAACAGGCGATGTTTCTTCTGCTGTGGCTTGTGTGGTGGCAGGGGGTTCTGGAATTGTCGTTTCGGCTTTCGCGACAGGTGCTTCACCGTTCCGAATAATTTCGGTCGCCTCGAAAGGAATAAGCGGCTGAATAGATTCAGCCGTACGGTCGGCACGCAATGCCATCCAGAGAATGAGGAGAATAAAAATTGCGAGGCCGGCCAGCAATCCTTCGATAAAGGATTTTTTGAAAGGGGATGCCGATTGGAAACGGGCAGACAATTTAACCCCCAAAGTCTTGAGCGGGTTGGCCTTAAAACTGTCCGTGTATGCCGTTTCGGTCACGTTTCCCCCTTCAAGCGGGATGGTTAGCGGCCTTCGCGCTGACCTTCATACATCGATACGCCGCGGATAAGGTCGATAGCACGGGACAATTGATAATCCTGCTTTTCGCTTTCTTCCTGTTTGGCTGTGGCCGGGTTTTTGGTGCCATCGGCCTTCGGTGCTTCAGGTTCAGTGATGACTTTCTTCACTTCTGGGGCCGGGGCGGATTTGCTCGATCCATCCGGATTTTTCAGAGCGCCACGAAGATCGGCTTCATGAATATCCTCAGACGAAGAAATGGCCTCAATCTTCGCCTGTTCAACGATGATATCAGGATCAATACCCTTGGCCTGAATCGAACGGCCCGATGGCGTGTAATAACGCGCCGTTGTCAGGCGCATCGCACCTTTACCCGGAAGGGGAATGACGGTTTGAACCGATCCTTTACCGAATGATTTGGTCCCAAGGAGAATGGCACGATGATGATCCTGCAATGCGCCAGATACAATTTCCGAAGCAGAGGCGGAACCACCATTGATCATAACGACAATCGGTTTTCCTTCGGCGATATCACCCGGTGTGGCGTTGTCGCGTTTGGTATCTTCTTCGCTACGACCACGCGTCGAAACAATTTCGCCCTTGTCGAGGAAGAGGTCCGAGAGACCTATTGCTTGATCGAGCAGGCCGCCAGGGTTGTTGCGCAAGTCGAGGACGTAGCCGCGAACCTTGCCTTCACCAACTTGTTTCTTGATGTCGGCCATCGCGGCCTCAACACCCTCAACCGTATTCTGGTTGAA